>SDWN01000346.1 GCA_004195305.1 Neptunomonas sp.
AGATGTGTATAAGAGACAGCGCTGTTGGCTGCTGAGGCTGTGATCACGGTAAATGATTGGGTAACGGCTTTGAGCTGGAGTGCGGTGTAGGGAACGATGCCGATCAGGGCGATCAGCGTCACCAGCACCGCGACCAGTTGCGAGCGGTTGTAACGGGCCGAGATAAAGTCGGCGATACTGGTGATGTTGTAGGCTTCTTTGACGCGGACCATGGGTCGCAGCACTTTCCACCAGGTCAGAATGGCCAGGATCGCGCCGATGTAAATGGCAAAGAACAGGCCTCCCGATGTCGCGGCAAACTCAACGCTGCCGTAAAAGGTCCAGGAGGTGCAGTACACGGTGATCGCCAGGGCATAAACCAGTCTTGAGGTGTAGGGCGAGACCCGGGTTGCGTTATTGCGTTCGACCAGCAGGGCGAGCGCAAAAAGAACAGCCGTATAAAGCAGAATAACGGCTATGACGGTAGTGGTCGTAAACATGCAACATCTCTGGTTAGTGCGCGGGTTTATCCGGCTTAGGGCCGCAGCAGGGCTTCTCCGGGACTAGATCGATGCCCCCTTGGGTAAAGGGGTGGCAGCGTAATAGCCGGCGCAGGCCTAGGTAAAGCCCGCGAGCGGTGCCGTGGGTCTCAATAGCTTCGATGCAGTAGCTCGAACAGCTGGGGTAATAGCGACAATTATTGCCTAGCAGCGGGCTGATCAGCCACTGGTAGCCCCGGATAAAGATAAGGAGTGCAGATTTCATCGGCGTATATTATCGCAATGGCTTGGCATTAATAGCGATATTTGTAATCCAGAGCTCGGTCGGCACGGACCCTGATGCTATGCTCGCTTGAATATTCCTGACCAGAGCCTGGATCTCCCCTGTATGCTGCGTAAATCCCTGTTGCCTTCCATTTTTGTATTGCTGGCCTATGGTTTCTGGCTTAGTCCTGATTTTAAAGCGATCTCCGCCGGGGTGGCGATTTTTTTGTTCGGTATGCTGGCTATGGAAGAGGGGTTTCGGGCGTTTTCCGGAGGCGTGTTGGAGAGCATGCTCAAACGCTCCACCGATCGGCTCTGGAAGAGCCTGGGCTTTGGCTTTCTGGCCACGACGCTGATGCAGTCCAGTTCGCTGGTGTCGGTGATCAGTATCTCCTTTATGAGTGCCGGATTATTAGGGCTGAGCGAGGGGATCGGAATTATATTTGGCGCCAACCTGGGTACCACAACCGGTGCCTGGCTGGTGGCAGGCTTTGGCCTGAAGGTGAAGTTGTCGGCCTACGCCATGCCGATGCTGGTGTTTGGGGTGATTCTGCTGTTTCAGAAAGCCTCGAACCTGAAAGGGATCGGTTATGTATTGGTGGGCTTGGGGTTCCTGTTTCTGGGCATCCATTACATGAAGGAGGGGTTTGACGCGTTTAAGGACAGCTTCGATCTGGCCGCATACGCCGTTCCCGGTTATAAAGGACTGTTCCTGTACGCCGCAATTGGCATCCTGGCGACGGTGGTGATGCAGTCGAGCCACGCCGCCCTGGTGCTGATTATTACCGCGCTGGCCTCGGGGCAGATCAGTTATGAAAACGCGTTGGCGCTGGCGATCGGGGCTAATATCGGTACCACCATCACCGCGATTATTGGTGCCATGGGGGCTAATGCCCAGGGGCGCCGCTTGGCGGGCGCACACCTGTTCTTTAACGTCACAACCGGAGTGGTCGCGATTTTCCTGATGAGTCCCTTAATGCTGGCGGTCGATGGGATCAGCGGCTGGCTGGGCATTGCTGTTGACAACTACACCCTGAAACTCGCGGTGTTTCACAGCCTGTTCAATCTGCTGGGGGTGGCGCTAATGCTGCCTCTGATCAAGCAGATGGCGCGATTGCTGAACCGGTTGATCAAAGACACCGTGGTTGATATCGACCAGCCGCAATACATTGTCGCTTCTGCTGTGCAGTTTCCGGATACCGCCGTAGAGGCGGTGCGCCAAGAAACCAGTCGGGTCTATGACCACGGCCGGGATATCATCATCAGCGGACTGGGAATGAGCAAGGCGCAGGTGTTCGCAGAGACCGACTTGGAAAAACCGCTCAATGCCCAGAATAAAATTGTCCGGGTTGATATCGACGACCTCTATCGACGCCGTATTAAGGGGCTGTTCAGCGCCATCATCGCCTTTATCAGCGAGGCGGCTTTTACCTGGAAAGAACAGCAGTCCGGAACCCTGCACTGGATGCGGGATGCCAACACCAGCATTGTCGAGGCGGTTAAATCCTGCAAACACCTGCAGAAGAATATGCTGCGTTATCTGGTGTCGGATAATTACCATATCCGGCGTGAATATAACCAGTTGCGGATTCGGGTGGCGCTGCTGTTGCGGCGGCTGGAGCAGATTCGCAGCGAGCACCCCGAAGAGCGCTCACTGCTTGGGCTGGATGAGATCAGACTGGGGCTGCTGGAGTGGAATAAAAAGCAGAGCCTGCGCTACTACCAGTTGATTCGTGAAGGCCATATTACCCCGGAGATGGGGAGTTCATTGATCAATGACTCGGGCTACGTTGCCGATATCCATTCTAATTTACTGGCGATGGCGGCCACGTTGTTTACGGATAAAGAGCGCAACCGTAGCGCTGTCGAGCGCTCGCTGTCGTTGGATGATGCGGAACTTAATGAAATTCTCGGGGCGGCCGAGCAGGCAAGGAGAGTGCTGTGAAAACCAAAAAACTGATCGATCGGATTCGTGCCATTTTCGATGAGGATCTGCGTAATAACCAGCAGTTACAGCAGTCGCTCAACGAGGTGTTGGAGAAACTGCGCCTGAAAGAGAAAAAAATTCTGGCAGAACTGGAGCATGAGCCGAACGCCGGTCGCCGCGAGGCGCTGCAGTTAAAGATCGATCTGGTTCACTCGCAGCGTAAAAAAGGGATCGCCCTGCTGAAAGCGGCTCATGCCGATGCCGGAGAGCGTAAGCCGAAAACTGATAGCCAATAGACGGCGCTCGTCGCAGGGGTGCAACGGTTACAGTAGTTGTTTGGGAAAGAGTGCCTGGCTCAGCTGAGCGCAGCCCGGCTCAAGTTGCTGCCAGCAGTCGATCGACAATTCCAGTTCTAACAAGCCGCAGGTCGGCAGTTTGTCGAGATCATCAAAACTTAACTGTTGATAAAGTTGTTGCAGTGCCGGGTTGTGCCCGACCAGTGCCACGCTGTGCAGATGTTCGGGCAGGGCGCTCAGGAACTGCCACACAGGCTCCCAGGCGAAGGTATAGAGGCTGTCAGCTATTTCCACCGGGGAAACGGGTGCGATCACTGCTGCGAGTCCCTCGGCGGTAGCGAGGGCGCGTTTGGCGCCGCTGCTGTACAGCGCATCGATACTTAACGGTTGTTTCTCTAAATGTCGCCGCATCAATTTTATACTGCGTTTACCTCGGTTGTTGAGCGGCCGC
This sequence comes from Neptunomonas sp., assembly GCA_004195305.1. Classification (GTDB taxonomy): domain Bacteria; phylum Pseudomonadota; class Gammaproteobacteria; order Pseudomonadales; family Balneatricaceae; genus Motiliproteus. The sequence goes on from SDWN01000346.1 coordinate 3,418, forward strand.
TCATGATCACCGAGTTCAGGGCGTTTCCAGCTGGATTTTGCGTGGCGAATCAGAATCAGTTGTTTCATTGTATCGCCTGTCGTGGGGGGGACTCGATGTGCGTGCCGTTATGGAGCGTCAGGTTATGGATAGTCAGGCGCTTGTCATATAAGCGTAGTATGCTGAGATGAAAGCACTTAACCGGTAGAGGGTAGGGCTGTGAGGGTAAAAAGTTCGGATGTTGCGGTGCAAAGCTTGGCCAGGGATGTTGCAGTCGATTCGCAAGTCGGTACGGAGCTAGAGGGCATCGAGGTGGCGGCGCTACCTTCGGTACAGGATACGGCGGCTGGGGGCTTGGTTGCTAGGGACGTGGTTGCTGGGGACTTGGCTGCAGCCAGTACCGATCTGGCCGTGGCGGAGGATCAGCCGACGCAGTCACAGGGAGTTCTCCTGAGTCAGCCCCCTGCTGAAGCGCAGGCAGAGATCGCCTCCGATATTGAGCTGGAGTTGCTGCCCTCTATCGTTACCCCTGCGGCAGAGACTCCGGAGGTGAATGACAGCAGTTATTACATCAATCGCCATCTGAGTCATCTGGAGTTTAACCGGCGGGTGCTGGATCAATCTCTGGATCAGAGCCACCCCTTGCTGGAACGACTGATGTTCCTGTTGATCTTCTCCAGCAACCTGGATGAGTTCTTCGAGATTCGGGTGGCGGAGTTGCGCCACCAGCTTAAATTTGGCCGTGAACAGTCGGGTGCCGATAGCATGCACCCTAAGGCGGTGTTGCAGGAACTCTGTAGCCGCTGTCATGATCTGGTCAGTCGCCAGTACAAGATTCTCAATGAGGTGTTGTTTCCGGCGTTGAATGAAAACAATATCTTTTTTCTGCGTCGTCATGAGTGGACGGACACTCAGCGGCAGTGGATAAAAGGTTACTTTAATGATTATATTCAACCTGTTATAAGTCCGTTGGGGCTGGATCCCTCGCACCCGTTTCCGCGCTTGGTGAATAAAAGTCTCAATTTTATTGTTCAGCTCGAGGGTAAAGACGCCTTCGGTCGGGACAGCGGCATGGCGATTATTCCCGCCCCGCGCTCGTTACCTCGGGTGATTAAACTACCCAGCGAGGTCTGCTCGGATAACGCCGTTAATCTGGTGTTCCTGTCGTCGATTATTCATGAATTTGCCGATGAACTGTTTCCCGGGATGACGGTTCTGGGTTCATATCAGTTCCGCCTGACCCGCAATGCCGACCTGGATTTTGACCAGAATGAGGTTGAAGATCTGGCCCTGACCCTCAGGGGTGAGCTGCACAGCCGCCATTACGGCGACGCGGTGCGGCTGGAGGTCTCGGAGAAATGCCCCGAGGTGCTGGTGCGGTTTCTGTTGACCCGTTACAACCTCACCGAGGATGAACTCTATCTGGTGTCCGGTCCTGTGAATCTGACCCGAATGATGAGCCTGGTCGATCTGATCGATCGCCCCGAACTGAAATATGCGCCCTTCAGTCCGGGGTTGCCGAAGCGTTTACGCAGCAAAAACAATCTGTTTGATGTCCTTAAGCAGGGCGATCTGCTGCTGCATCATCCGTTTGAATCCTTCACCCCGGTGTTGGATCTGTTGCGTCAGGCCGCCAGTGATCCGCAGGTGCTGTCGATTCGGCAGACTCTGTACCGTACCGGCGCCGATTCCGAGATAGTGACCGCGCTGGTGGATGCCGCCCGCAACAATAAAGAGGTGACCGCGGTTATCGAGTTGCGGGCGCGCTTTGATGAGGCCAATAACCTGGCACTGGCCAGCCGTTTGCAAGAGGCCGGGGCACTGGTGGTGTACGGCGTGGTGGGGTATAAAACCCACGCCAAGATGGCACTGATCGTCCGTAGGGAGGAGGGTAAATTTGTTAACTACGTTCACCTGGGGACCGGCAACTACCACTCCGGTAATGCCCGCATCTATACCGATTACAGTCTGCTGACCTGCGACCCTGAAGTCGGCGGCGATGTGCAGAAGATGTTCCAGCAGCTGACCGGTATGGGCAAGATCCTGCGCCTGAAACGGTTGTTGAATGCGCCCTTTACGCTGCATAAAGCCATGCTGGAGAAGATCGCCAACGAGGCGCGGAATGCCAAAGAGGGTAAGTCGGCGCGGATTATTCTCAAGATTAATGGTCTGACCGAACCCCGCTTGATCAAGGCACTGTATAAAGCCTCGCAAGCAGGGGTGCAGATTGATCTGATCGTGCGCGGCATGTGTTGCCTGCGGCCGGGTATTGACGGTGTGTCGGAGACGATTCGGGTGCGTTCAATCATCGGCCGCTTTCTGGAACACAGCCGTACCTACTGGTTCTGCAATGGCGGCGAGCCACAGGTGTACTGCTCTAGCGCCGACTTTATGGAACGCAATATGCTTAATCGGGTCGAGACCTGCTTCCCGCTGCTGGCACCCAAACTGGCGCAGCGGGCGCTTAAAGATCTGGAACTATACCTGCAGGACAATACCCAGGCCTGGGACCTGCACACCGATGGTTCCTACAGTCGCACCCTGCGGGTTGAGGGTGACGAGTTGGTTAATGCCCAGTACGGTTTGCTGTCCAAGTTTGGCTACTGATCCCTTTCCACCATATGTCTGTATAGGTCCGTTACTTGTAGCAAATGCACAAGCACGTCCGGTCAAATAATGCCGCTTTGCGGCCATGCCGGTTGGGCATCAGCCAGAGAAAAGCGAGGCCCTTAGCGAGTAACCTTGATTGTTAAAGAGATTCCTTGATGAACAGCCTAGATCGTTAAAACGGACACTCCAGCATCAGTAAGATGCGTCAGGCAGCGGCAAGAAACGACACTTTGCGGACGCTCATCTTTGGCCTGAGCGGGCTGCTGGTGAAACTTCGTAGTTCCGTATAGCGGACACCCACCTGAGTTGGGGATCACGGCAGGAGTATCTACTAACCGGCCATCAGCCTGGAGGTCTGTTAGGTTGGTGATCAGCTCGCCTTAGTCCTCTCCGCATGAGCCAAATT
>SDWN01000349.1 GCA_004195305.1 Neptunomonas sp.
AGATGTGTATAAGAGACAGCGGTAACTGTGGTAACGGCGTTTTCGAACCTGTTTATTTCCGCGATCCGTAACCATATCCCCGGTGCTATTCGTATCATCGTACAGATGACTATCATCGCCTCCTTGGTTATCGTGGTTGATCAGGTGCTCAAAGCCTTTGCTTACGACCTGTCTAAACAGCTGTCGGTATTCGTTGGCTTGATCATCACCAACTGTATCGTTATGGGGCGTGCCGAAGCTTTTGCCATGAAGAACCCTCCGGGGATCAGCTTTATGGACGGTATCGGTAACGGCCTGGGTTACACCGCGGTATTGGTGTTCGTGGGATTTGTCCGCGAGTTGTTTGGCTCGGGTTCACTGTTTGGCGTCGAGATCTTCTCGCTGGTCACTAACGGTGGCTGGTATGTGGCTAACGGTCTGATGCTGTTGCCGCCATCTGCGTTCTTCGTTATCGGTCTGATGATCTGGGGTCTGCGTACCTGGAAGAAGAATCAGGTGGAAGCGGCAGATTTTACCATTGCCCCCAACACCAAGTAAGCAGAGGCGAATAAACGATGGAACATTATATAAGTTTGCTGGTTAAGGCGATTTTCGTCGAAAACATGGCGCTGGCCTTCTTCTTGGGGATGTGTACTTTTATCGCCATCTCCAAGAAGGTCCAGACTGCAATCGGTCTGGGTGTGGCGGTTATCGTGGTGTTGGGTATTACGGTACCGATCAATAACCTGATCTACAGCTACCTGCTGGCTGACGGTGCACTGGCTTGGGCCGGTCTTCCTGACGTTGACCTGAGCTTTCTGGGCTTGATCTCCTACATCGGCGTAATTGCAGCGGTGGTACAGATCCTCGAGATGTTCTTGGATAAGTACGTACCCGCGCTTTATAACGCATTGGGCGTATTTCTGCCGTTGATCACCGTTAACTGCGCCATCATGGCCGGTGCGTTGTTCATGGTAGAGCGTGACTATAACTTCGGTGAATCCGTGGTTTATGGTATCGGCGCCGGAATTGGCTGGGCTTTTGCGATCACTGCGTTGGCGGGTATCCGCGAAAAGCTGAAGTATAGCGATGTGCCTCATGGGCTTCGTGGCTTGGGTATCACCTTCATTACTGTTGGTTTGATGTCTATGGGCTTCATGTCATTCTCAGGGGTGCAGCTGTAAAGCTGCACGTGCTCGAACAAGTAAAGGTTAAACGAACATGGAAATTATACTCGGTGTAATCATGTTCACGGTTGTGGTGTTGGCCTTGGTAGCGGTGATTCTATTCGCCCGTTCCAAAATGGTGAGCTCCGGAGACGTGACCATTGAGATCAATGGGGATCCAGAAAAAACGATTACAGTGCCTGCCGGCGATAAGCTGTTGCAGACTCTGTCAGGCCAAGGCATCTTCCTGTCATCAGCCTGTGGTGGTGGTGGTACCTGTGCCCAGTGCAAGTGTATCGTCGAAGAGGGTGGTGGCGAGATGCTACCGACCGAAGAGGGTCACTTCAATAAGGGCCAGAAGCGTGAAGGCTGGCGTCTGTCATGTCAGGTTGCTGTTAAGCAGGACATGAAGATCGAAGTTGAAGACGAAGTCTTCGGCGTTAAGAAGTGGGAGTGTACGGTTGAAACAAACCCCAACGTGGCGACCTTCATCAAAGAGCTGACCCTGCGTCTGCCTGAAGGTGAAAGTGTTGACTTCCGTGCCGGTGGTTACGTGCAGCTCGAATGTCCTCCGCATGTTGCTGCCTACAAAGACTTCGACATCGATAAGGAGTATCACGAGGATTGGGACAAGTTCAACATCTGGCGCTATGTGTCTAAAGTTGACGAGACTACGGTCCGTGCCTACTCAATGGCCAACTATCCCGATGAAGTCGGTGTGGTTAAGTTCAACATCCGTGTGGCGACGCCGCCTCCCGGACGTGACGATCTGCCTGCTGGCAAGATGTCTTCGTACGTATTTAGCTTGAAGCCTGGCGATAAAGTCACTGTGTACGGTCCCTTTGGTGAGTTCTTCGCCAAGGATACCGGTGCGGAGATGGTGTTTGTCGGTGGTGGTGCCGGTATGGCGCCGATGCGTTCGCACATCTTCGATCAGCTTAAGCGTCTTAAGGCTACCCGGAAGATCTCTTACTGGTACGGCGCACGCTCGATGCGTGAAGCCTTCTACGGTGAAGAGTTCGACCAATTGGCGACGGAAAACGAAAACTTCAAGTGGCATCTGGCACTGTCCGATCCTCTTCCCGAGGACAACTGGGACGGGTATACCGGCTTTATCCATAATGTATTATTCGAGAACTACCTGAAGGAGCACGAAGCGCCCGAAGATTGCGAATTTTACATGTGTGGACCGCCCATGATGACCTCTGCGGTGATCAAGATGTTGGAAGATCTGGGTGTTGAGCGTGAAAACATCCTGCTCGACGACTTCGGGGGTTAATCTACACCGAAGATGTTGATCTCTCGCATCACAATCCGGATTGCAGCACTGTTGGCTCTGGCCACGGTGCTGCTGACCGGCTGCAGCAACGGCGACCCTCGGGTCGCCGTTCATGCTTTATCCGGAACCACTATGGGCACCAGCTACCATGTCAAGGTAGTGGCGCCTACGGCCCTGGATACAGCGGCGCTTAATCAGCGCATTAAGGCGGTGCTTGATCGCATCGAAGCACGGATGTCGACCTACCGTGAGGATTCTGAACTGAGCCGCTTTAATCAGGCGGCTGCCGGCGCTCCCTTTGCTGTTTCAGCAGAGACCGCGACGGTGGTTGAGCTGGGCTTGCAGGTAAGTCAGCTGAGTGGCGGCGCTTTCGATATGACCGTGGGCCCCCTGGTTAACTTGTGGGGCTTCGGGCCGGATCAAAGCATCACTCGGGCTCCTGATCCGGAGGTGATAGCCGAGCACCTGTTACAAGTGGGTTATCGGGCGGTCAGCGTACGTAGCGCCCCCCCGGCATTGATTAAACAGGCTTTACGTTATCTGGATCTATCGGCGATAGCCAAAGGCTATGCGGTTGATCAGGTGGCGGAGTTGCTTATACCCGAGTTTGACGGTTTTATGGTTGAAGTCGGCGGTGAGTTGCGCCTGCAGGGTACTAAGCCCGGGGCTGATCCCTGGCGTATCGCAGTGGAAACCCCCGATGCCTCGACACGTGAAGTACAGCGAGTGATTGAGGTCGGCGATAACGCTATCGCAACATCCGGTGATTACCGGAATTATTTTGAACAGGAGGGGGTGCGTTTCTCGCATACCATCGATCCTGCTACCGGTCGGCCAATACGCCATCGCCTGGTATCCGTTACCGTGGTCGATTCCTCTTGTGCGCGTGCGGATGCGATGGCAACAGCGCTGATGGTATTAGGAGATGAGAAAGGTTTGTTGCTGGCCGAGCAGTTGGGTCTGCACGCCTTTTTTATGGTCAAAAGTGATAAAGGATTTATCGAGAAGCAGACCTCTGGGTTTGGCCGGTTTATCAAGCCGCTAAACCCCTAGGAGGCTGACCGAGAATAGCGATCGTAGCGAGAGAGACGCATTTTGAGTCAGATTAATCGGTCATTTGCGAAGAATAGTGATTCTATTTGACAAAAATGAGCGGTCAATCTGGCCGAAATGCGGGTTTCTCAGTAGGTCTGTCTGTTCTCTGTCAGCCTCCTGGTGGGTCGGTAATTGAGTTGATCGCGGGATGTAGACCCGGCGGTTTTGGAGAGTGTGATTATGGCGACATTTTTTATCGTATTTGCAGTGTTCATGCTGGTGATTGTGGCTTCATCGGTCGGCGTGATTATGGGCCGCAAGCCGATCAAAGGCTCCTGTGGGGGCGTGGGTGCGGCTTTGGGAGAGAAGGATTATCTGTGTCCGGTCTGTGGTGATGATCCTAATCTGTGTGAGAAAGAGCAGGAGGCTGAGGCTGCAAAGCTCGCCGCTGCTGAGCAGTTGAGTTACGAAGTAACTGCCAAGAAGTAATAGTGCTTAGCATTCCTGTTCAGGTTGTTTTTTTAGCGCGCGGATCTGACCTGCGTCAGAAGGCCTTCAGGGTTGTTACGACTTCTTTTCTGATAATTAAAATGGTTTTTTACAGAGGTATTTGATGGCGACTTATGACTACGATGTGGTGATTATCGGGTCCGGCCCTGCAGGTGAAGGGGCCGCCATGAACGCGGCCAAAAAGGGCTGTAAGGTGGCGGTGGTTGAGTTCCGGGACCAGGTCGGTGGTAACTGTACCCATGTCGGAACTATCCCGTCCAAGGCGCTGCGTCATTCGGTTAAGCAGATCATGGAGTTCAATACCAATCCGATGTTCCGTGATATCGGTGAGCCGCGTTGGTTTTCGTTCCCCAAGGTGCTTAAGAGCGCCGAGAAGGTGATCGCCAATCAGGTGATGATGCGTACCGGTTTCTATGCCCGCAACCGGGTTGACGTCTATTTTGGTCAGGCGCGTTTTAGCGATGCGAACACGGTGCGGATTCAGCACGCCCAGCGGAGTGATGACATCCTTAAGGCTAAAAATGTCATTATTGCCACCGGTTCGCGCCCCTATCAGCCCGATGATGTCGATTTCTCTCATCCGCGCATCTATAACTCCGATACCATTCTCAAGCTGGAGCACACCCCCAGAACGTTGATTGTTTACGGTGCTGGGGTGATCGGTTGTGAATATGCCTCTATTTTTGCAGGTCTGGGGGTCAAGGTTGACCTGATCGATAACCGGGATCGGTTGTTGTCGTTCCTGGATGATGAAATCTCGGATGCGTTGGGCTATCACCTGCGTAACGGTGGTTGCACCATTCGGCATAACGAAGAGTATGACTCGGTCAAAGGTGATGGTCACGGTGTCGTGCTGTCGTTAAAATCGGGTAAGAAGATTCGCGCCGATGCCTTTATGTGGTGCAACGGTCGTACCGGCAATACCGATGATCTGGGGTTGTCTGCTATCGGTTTAGAAGCTGATGGCCGGGGTCAGCTCAAGGTTGATGACCACTATCGCACTGAAGTTCCCGGTGTTTATGCGGCGGGTGACGTCGTGGGCTGGCCGAGTTTGGCGTCTGCTGCCATCGGTCAGGGTCGTGCCGCCAGTAATGATATGCTCAATTCGGATGATTTCCGGCATGTCTCCGAGGTTCCCACAGGCATCTTCACCATTCCAGAGATCAGCTCTATCGGCAAGAGTGAGATGGAGCTGACCGCGGCTAAGGTTCCTTATGAGGTCGGGCAGGCGTTCTTTAAAGATATGGCGCGGGCGCAGATTTACGGCGAGCCGGTTGGCATGCTGAAGATTCTGTTCAACCGTGAAACGCTGGAGATCTTGGGCATCCACTGCTTTGGTGATCGTGCTTCAGAGATCATCCATATCGGCCAGGCGATTATGTCCCAGAAGGGCGACGCGAATACGCTCAAGTACTTCGTTAACACCACTTTCAACTACCCCACCATGGCAGAGGCCTACCAGGTTGCAGCGATGGCAGGATTGAACCGAATCTCCAATCTGTAGCCGTTAAAAGTGCGTCATCAGCAAGTAAAAAGCCTGCAGCCGCAGGCTTTTTTGTTTGTCCGGCAAAGCCGGAAAACCCAGTGGTTTGAAAGATAACCACGACACCCCCGACCGAGGGGAAGGCAATCTGAATGGTAAGGGCGTCACTGGCTAACGGTGGGGTTTGAAGGAAGCCATAGGAAGTAAGATGTACGTAACGAAAGCAAACCTGATTCGGCTGCACATAGGGGTGAGCGTGCAAAATAGCGTGAAGCCCAATACTCGGTCAGCTATGTATCGTGTTTGAGGATGGAATACCTTATTCATCCGGCGCTATGGCAGGCGAAGGGTCGTTGATATGGATTTATCCGAATGCTTCGGCACCCTGAACCATGACCTCATCATCAAACAATTTCGGAAAAAAGTAGCGGACAGCAGTATCTTAGAGCTGTTGCGTGATTTTCTTGAAAGAGGCGTGATGATTGGTGAAGAACTCGAAGCGACCCACATCGGTAGTCCCCAAGGCGGAGTGATCAGTCCCCTGGTAGCGAATGTCTATCTGGATAGCTTTGATCAATTATGAAAAGTAGAGATCATCGGATCGTTCGTTATGCGGATGATATTCTGATTCTCTGCGGCTCTGAATCTGCGGCGGCCAATGCGCTGAAGGTGGCGACAGATTATCTTGACGGAACGCTAAATTGACCGTCAATGTATCAAAGGCCCATATCGCACACAGCGATAAGGGTGTGGAATTCCTCGGCGTGGAGATCTTTACTGGCCCGTACATACGGTTCTGTGGGAGGGATGAGGCGAAAGCCTCACCCTACCTGATGATTAAAAATTATGGGACAGCAGTGGCCGAAGCCCCCTTTGGTTTAAACCGCGCAGGGATGCTATTTGTCAGCTTAGCTGTTTATCAATCGCACCCCTGTCTCTTATACAC
>SDWN01000586.1 GCA_004195305.1 Neptunomonas sp.
GTGGCCATCAGGCTCGAGGAACCTTAGGAAGCAGATCAGATCGCTTTGAGCCTCCCGCATGAGCTAAATTCAATCTGATGATGGGCGTGGAAGCTATCACTGTCTTAGGGTGAAAAGTTAGTGCGAGGTCATCCGACCTCCTCGCCACCACATACCTGCCTCTCACTGATACTCAATTTTCTGTGAAACACCCTGTGTGAACCCGCATGCAGGCTGTTGTGATCGTGAATGAGACGGCTTTCGTGCACATGTTTAAGTGGCCTCGCGAGCATAAGTACTTTTCCAGTACTATATTTGTGAAGCGCTACATGTTCTGCTAAATTCGACTTTACCTCTTAAACATAGGACAAGGAGATGTCGATAACGCGCGAAAGATGCATAGCTCGGTATTCCCCCATGAACTTGTTCAGAAAACGTGCTCTTCTCCCCGTTTTGGACGCTCAATCTTTTCCTTGGGCCCATAAACTGGTACTTTAAAAGATATCAACAACACAAAATGACCTTAGTGCGAAGATTGGAACAAACCTTTCCAGTATTGCAGTGATCGACATCGTCAATACAGGAGCTGAGGTTTTTTTTCGATCGCCATAGATATATAAGGATAATAATGAAAACAACTCTTAGCCTGTCCGCAGTTTTAGCCGTATTAGTCCTCGCCGGGTGTTCGTCTGCGCCTAAGACTCCGCCTCCTCCAAAGCTAGCTCCTTTATTATCAATGCCAAGTATTCCGGCAGAACAGAAAAACTTTATCGAAGTGAATTTGGAATTCAAAAGCAGAAATGACCTTAATGAAAATACCGTTCAACTCCCATCACATATTGTAAAACCTAATAGTTCAGTAGTAATCAATGTTCCTTCTGGTCTATTTGATGACCAATCCAAAGAAACAGCAAAGAGTCAGGATTTTAAAACTAAGGATTTCTTTAATGAAGCAGAACAGCAGATAGAACGAGAATTAATGAAAAACGGGTTTCGCGTTTTGAGTCGATCTAAATTCGAGGCAAAGCTCCGTACGCTACGTGATGAATCTCGCTGCGAAGACACCGTTTTTAACTGCCTCCATTCTCAGGCTTCACCTGAGGTCAAGAATATCTTAGATGATCTTAAAAATAAATTTGATAACGGCGACATGGATGCTGAAAAATACGCTGAACAAATTAAGCGCTTTAAAGATAAACTCCAAACCGCCTCTGCAGGTCGCAGACGTAGCGGAGAAGAAAAAGAATTAACTGATATCTCTGAAGTAATTAGAGCGGCAGAGTCTGGGGATGTTCAATCAGACTATGTTTTGCAGATTAATCTTTTTGATACTTCTAAAAAACTAAACATTTCTGCTGACTTACGCCATACTAAAAAAATACGTGATTTTATACGTAAAAACCCTAGTATTAAAAAGGAGTTTGTTAAGAACGGTAACAATATGATTTCCTGCGCCGTGCTTGGATCTAAGCTTAATGCAAAGCTGGTTCACGTAAAAACAGGCGAAATCGCTTGGCTGGGTGAGCACCAACTTAATGAATTCAGTTCTGGTGTTCAGAAAGTTACAGTCGAGCTTGGAAGCAGGAAATATGTTTCCAATAAAAACAACATCAAGGATTTTGTAAACAAACAAAACAAACATTGGGCAAGAATAAGTCGCTATGGCAAACAAGTTGGCATTCCAGAAATCAAATACAGATACTCATTAATTAAGCCTACAATTAGTGCAGGGCGCTGTGAACAAAAGTGGAATTCTTCAAGTGAAACCAGGAACCGCCTGGCTCGTCAAGTTGCTAAAGAGTTAATAAATACAATAGCGGTTTCATTGTAAATTAACATTCAAGCGTTGCCCTAGACAGGAAGTAACGTGTGGGCAACGTTTAACTTGATTATTTTATTACAAAGTATTAAAAGCTCCTGCCGTGAGCTTTAGCTCCGTTGGCTGTCCGTTATAGGGAACTCCGAAGTCACATCAACAGTCCACTCAGATCAGACCTACGTGACAGCTTAGCGTCGATCCGAGTCGAGATACGCAAGCCCCTGCCGGTTACGTGTCGGGGATCAATGTCGAGTTCGCCAATCAATAGTAGGATGCATGGATGATGATTCGGGAAGGTCGATCCAGTCTTCGCACCCGGACACCCGGCAAGGGTTTCACTGGGATCGCTCTGCTGCTGAGCCTGTTGACCCTGAGCGGGTGCAGTCAGCGGGTGATCAGTCCGCCTGCCCCACCTGTTGCCGATACAACGCCCCCCATTCTCGAGCGGTTGTACGCTCAATACCAGCAGTGGCAGAAAACCCCCTACCTGCTCGGCGGAGAGAGCCGTCGCGGGGTTGATTGCTCCAGTTTTGTCCAGCAAACCTTTGCTGATCAATTGGGTATCCCCTTGCCTAGAACCACAGCGGCACAGCACCGTGTTGGTGAGCCGGTCCGCCGTGATCGACTGAGAATCGGCGATCTGGTGTTCTTCAAGACCCGTGTCAAGGTCCGCCATGTCGGTATTTATATGGGCAAACAGACGTTTCTCCACGCCTCAACCAGCCAGGGGGTGACACTGAGCCGGCTGGATAATCCTTACTGGACCTCGCGTTACTGGAAAGCCAAACGCGTCGAGACACTCACATCTGCGCAGGGCCGTCCGCACTAACGGCTAAGGCCTTGATGTCTCAGAATGGTTTCGTCATGCAGGCCACGTTGAGATCACTTGCCGCCCACAAACGGCATAGTAACAAGCAGTCATCTAACCCCGTATTTAAGGTAGGATGAGCACCTTGTTTACGTGTTCAGGAACCCTTTATGTTAAAAGCCCTCTTTCTTGATATGGATGAAACCCTGTGCGACACCCTTGGAGCTAATGAGCAGGCAAAACAGTTGATGGGGGAATCGCTGCAGCAGCAGTATGGGGGTAAGTGCGACGGCCACGCTTTTGCCAGCGCCTATGTTGCCGGGATCTACCGCGAGTGGAGTGACAGTCAGCGCGCGCGCTATCTACCGATTATTGAACAGCAAAGCGAAGGTGCGTTTCGCATGCAGTTGATTCGTGACTTGCTGGCAGAGCAAGGTGTAGATGATGTCTGCGATGAAACCGTCCAAACCCTTCAAGACAAATTTGACCGTGATCGCTTAGAGGCGTTCGACTTCTATCCTGGTATCAAGGAGTTCTTGGCCGAGGCTCGAAAGCTCTTTACCTTAGTGGTCATTACCAATGGGCCGGAGTTTTCACAGACCCCCAAGGTCGAGGCGGTAAAGCTGACCGAGCATGTGGACCATATCATTATCGGCGGCCAGGAACCTGAGCAAAAACCGGCGCGCTCGATCTTCGATAAAGCCCTTAAATTAGCCAACTGCGGTGCTGATGAGGCCATCCATGTTGGCGACAGTCTGGCAACCGACATTGTCGGCGCCCATAACAGCGGCATCACTTCTGTTTGGATTCAGCACCAACAACCGCTGGATGCTGAACTGGGCATCAACCCCCACCACAGCGTGCTGCATCCGAGCGAAATACCGAAGCTGATTCTCGAATTACATCAGCACGAAAATAGTACTAAGTAGTAAATAGGCAGCCCTGGGATACATAGAGGGCTGGGAGATAGCGTCTCCGCTAAAAAGCCAAATACATACGCGCCTTAACTCTGAAACAGTACTTCCTTGCTAAATAGGAAGGTCTATATGCAAAGCAGTCAGCGCCACTGACTCTACCTCTGCTCCTGATCATGCAGCATTTTCATAAAGTGCTTGGCGGCCAAAATCCCATACGCTAATTCTAGCGGGTGCGCCTGCGGCTCCATTTTAGGAGTTATGTATTTCTGCAGTATCGATTAAGCAGTCTTTTGTTAGTGCTCTGGTTGAATACACCGGACACCTTAATGAGAGACAATAATCGTCAATCATTGGCGTGTCATCATGGGACAGAAACGCAACTACAAGCAATACCCGCAAGAGTTTAAAGATGAGGCCGTTGCGCTCGTAAAGGAACAAGGCTATTCCGTGCCAGAGGCCGCTAAATCATTGGGCATTGCTACCAATTTACTGTATCGCTGGAAAGACAAGATAGAGCAGAGCAAGCAAGGTGAGGCTCTGCCCGAGGACGAACGATCTGAATTGCAGCGCCTGCGTAAGGAAAACCAACAGCTGCGGATGGAGAAAGAAATTTTAAAAAAGGCCAGTGCCTTCTTTGCCAAAGAAATGAAGTGAAATACCGCTTCATTCAGGAAAACACAGGTCACTATCCCGTGCGGATATTGTGTCGGGTGATGAGGGTCAGCAGGTCGGCCTTCTATGCATGGAAGGCACGTCCTGCAGGCATCATTACGGCAGAAGAGCTGCATCTCTACCGCAGAGCCAAGGCCTTGTTTTCAGCGAGCCGTGAGAGCTTAGGTAGCCGTGAACTTGCTAAGAAATTGCGTGCTGAAGGCTTAGAAATAACCCGCTACCGTATGATGAAGGTCATGCAAAAGCTCAAGTTGGTCGTTAAGCAACGAGTGGCTTACAAGGTAACCACGAAACGTAACCACAGCGATGCTGTAGCAGATAATCTGCTGAATCAGAACTTTAACCCCACCGGTAAAGACCAGGTATGGGCTGGCGACATCACCTATCGTGTGCCCGGAGCTCAAGGCAGATATGGACGTTAATAACTGAGCCACGAGTGTGTCTGGAATACTGGCAGTTATGGCAGGAGCCAAGTTGCCAAACTGCATTCTGCCGTGAGTATGCAAGAGCCTGAGCGGCAGTGACTCATCGTATGCTGATGGGGTGATGTAACCCGCTGACAACGGGGATTGAGGCGAGTTCGCTAAGCCAAGATGATCCTCAAGGCTGAGAGTTGGAAGGTTGAGGAACACGAACCGGTTAATCCGCGTCTATGGGTTGAAATGTCACCACTGCTTACGCGAACTGACAAGCAGTGCATGAAATAGGAAATGCCACAAGTATGGGCACCTTCCTCGATTCAGTACTGAAAGGTATGCGGTGCTGCGGGTCAACAGACCGAATCACAGTTCAGTTTGTTGTTTCATGCCATCTTACTGAACGTAAGGTTAAAGATTGCGACCGGCAGCCTCCCCAGCTTGTTTGAGTCCAGATATGTGAACCGGGGAAGGCCTGTCTCGGATGCCAAGGGAACACGACCCCGACGACGAACAGGCTGGCGGAGCTCTCATAGTAGTCTGAGATGGGGAAAGCCCATTACATGGCGAAGGGGAGCAGCTTTACAGGCTTGTAACTGCAAACTATCTGACCCAATGAGGTGAAGACCTTTGATAATCGCCTATGCTGGCTGCCCGCACGCCTGGATGAACAGCCGCAGCGTCCGACCATGATATTTATGCACCACCCACCTGCTCCGATCCAATTTCCCTACATGGACGACATGCGCTGTTTTCATGGTGAGGCGATGGGTGAGATCATGCGCAAACACCGACAAGTGCTCGCCGTATGCTGCGGGAATGTACATCGCGAGGCGGTCGTCAACTGGCACGGGACCGTGCTCTTCGTCGCCCCCAGCAGCAGCTTCTCCTACGAACTACAGACGAACGAGGTCGACGACATAGATCCGGTGTTCGAGCCGCCGATGTGTCGCCTGTTTTTCTGGTCAGAAAATACCGGGCTGGTCTCCCATATCAGCTTTATCGACAACTATCCCTATGGACTGACGGAAGGGGTCCCCACAGCACCTGGTGGTAAGTAGCTAATTTACTCTACAATCAAATAGCTAACCTTACTGCCGGGCCGTTGTTAAACCTGGCTCATCCACAAGTACCCACAGATAAAAAATAAAATGATAAACGGGCTGCATTTCAGAAACCTGCGGGGTGACCTTTTTGGCGGTCTGACCGCCGCAGTCGTCGCTCTTCCCCTCGCTCTGGCTTTTGGGGTCACCTCCGGCGCAGGACCGGTCGCAGGGCTTTACGGTGCAATCTGCGTCGGATTTTTCGCAGCCCTGTTCGGTGGCACACCGACTCAGGTCTCCGGCCCCACCGGTCCCATGACCGTGGTTATGGCCTCTATATTCACCGAGTTCGTCGCGCTGGACCCCGAGCGAGGCCCTTGGCTGGCGTTTACGGTGGTGATGCTGGCCGGGGTATTCCAAATCTGCTTCGGACTACTAAGGCTGGGCAAATACATCACCCTGGTGCCCTTCCCGGTTATTTCCGGATTTATGACCGGGATTGGTGTGATCATTATTCTGCTACAGCTCGGCCCACTGCTGGGACACGCCTCCTCCAGCAACGTGACGAGCGCGGTCTTAGAACTGCCGATACTTGTCGCCACCGCCGACCTACGAGCCCTGATGCTCGGTAGCCTCACGTTAACGCTGATCTTCTGCTGGCCACGCGTGGTCGGACGCTGGATACCCGCCCCTTTGGCGGCTTTGTTGATCGGCACCCTGACGTATCTGCTGCTGTTCCAAAACTCTGGCTTGGCTG
>SDWN01000891.1 GCA_004195305.1 Neptunomonas sp.
CGATATCGGTTACACCAGCTCGGATGTCGGCTTCGATGGCGCCTCCTGTGCCGTGATCAATGCCATCGGCAAGCAGTCGGTGGATATCGCCGTCGGTGTTGACGAGGCTAATGATAAGGATCTGGGAGCCGGTGATCAGGGCCTGATGTTCGGCTACGCCACCAACGAAACCGATGTGCTGATGCCTGCGCCGATCTATTACGCGCACCGACTGATGGAGCGTCAGGCTTACTTGCGCAAGAAAGGGATCCTCTCCTGGCTGCGCCCGGATGCCAAGTCGCAGGTTACCCTGCGCTACGAAAACGGTAAGCCGGTTGCGGTCGATGCGGTCGTGGTGTCGACTCAGCATGCGCCCGGCATAGAACAGGCCGATATCCGTGAGGCGGTGATGGAAGAGATTATCCAGCATGTATTACCGACTGAGTGGTTACATAAGGATACCCAGTTCCATATCAACCCCACCGGCCAATTTATTATCGGTGGGCCGATGGGCGATTGTGGCCTGACCGGGCGCAAGATCATCGTCGATACCTACGGCGGCATGGCGCATCACGGCGGTGGCGCATTCTCGGGTAAGGATCCCTCCAAGGTTGACCGCTCGGCGGCCTATGCCGGTCGCTATGTGGCGAAAAATATCGTCGCGGCGGGCCTGGCTGAGCGGTGTGAAATCCAGATCTCCTACGCCATCGGTGTGGCCGAGCCAACCTCGATAAGCGTCAACACCTTCGGTACCGGAAAACTCGATGACGACAAGATCGTGCCACTGATTCGCGCCCATTTTGATCTGCGTCCACGCGGGCTGATTGAGATGCTGGATCTAAAGCGACCGATCTATCGTGCGACGGCTGCCTACGGTCACTTTGGCCGCGAGGAGCCGAACTTTACCTGGGAGCGGACCGACAAGGCCGATGCGTTGCGTCAGGCTGCCGGGCTTTAATTCAGGTTCACTCTGTTATGCGTCTACCCCGCGTTTACGAACCCCAGCCCCTGATTGAAGGGGCCGAGCTATCGCTTAACGACAGTGCCGTGCAGCATCTGGGGCGGGCGTTGCGGATGCGACCGGGTGAGTCGGTGTTGCTGTTTGATGGCGCCGGACATGAACACCGGGCGGAGTTGCTGGACTTGCGCAAGCGCTCGGTGACGGTGCGCGTGGGTCCAGCCAGTGATCGCAGTGTCGAATCCGCGCTATTGGTCGAACTGGGGCTGGTGATGTCCCGCGGCGAGCGGATGGATTACGCGGTGCAGAAGGCGACTGAGCTGGGGGTCTCCCGGATCGTGCCGTTGTTCAGCGAACGTTGCGAAGTCAAACTCAGCAGCGAGCGTCAGGATAAGCGGATGCAGCATTGGCTGCAGGTCGCAATCAGTGCCTGCGAGCAGTGCGGTCGCAGCCGGGTGCCGGAGATACTGCTGCCGCAACCGCTGTCGCAGTGGCTGGCCCGCTGTGATAGCGAGCTGAAACTGGTGCTGCATCCGGATGCAGCCACCCCTTTATCTCAACGTCGGGTACCGGCGTCGGTAGGGTTGCTGGTTGGTCCGGAAGGCGGTTTGAGCGATCACGAGATAGCCCAGGCTCGCAGTGCCGGGTTTGAATCGCTGCAGTTGGGGCCGCGGGTGCTGCGGACCGAGACCGCGCCCGTCGCCGCGCTGTCGGTGCTGCAGTATCTGTGGGGAGATTTGGCCTGAATTCAGGTCTGAGATTGAGCGGCCCGTCTCGCGCGCTGTGCTTGCCGCTGCTTTTCATGCCAGCTCTGTTACTATTAACCTAGTGGACAAATAGGTTCCATACCTATCTGTCCATCGCCCCTAAAATCTGGTGCAGTGCATGGAACTGCTTGATTTACCTGGGCTCGCATGGGTCTTCGCCCCATGAAGACGCATCCTTGCGTCTTCTATTAACCCGCTGGGTTAATATATTTGAATGTTTGTTATTGCTGCCAAGGAACTGTTGAATGAGCCTTAAAATCGGCGTGGTCATGGACCCCATTGAAGCGATCAATTACAAAAAGGACAGCACCCTGGCGATGCTCTGGGCCGCTCAGGATCGGGGTTGGGAGCTGTTTTATCTGGAACAGTCCGGACTCTATTTACAAGATGGCGTATCGATGGGACGGATGGCGCCGCTGAGCGTCAAGCGTGACCCTGCCGATTGGTTCGAGCGTGGCGACTATCAGCATCTGCCTCTAGCGGATCTGGATGTGATGCTGATGCGTAAGGATCCGCCGTTTGATAATGAATTTCTCTATAGCACCTACCTGCTGGAGCAGGCTGAACGCGAAGGGGTGATGGTGGTTAATCGCCCTCAGAGTCTGCGCGACTGTAATGAAAAACTGTTCGCCACACGGTTTCCGCAGTGCTGTCCGCCGCTGCTGGTCAGTCGGGATCCGGCGTTATTGAAGGCGTTTCATCGCCAGCACCAGGATGTGATTTTCAAGCCGCTGGATGGCATGGGCGGCGCATCTATTTTTCGGGTCAAAGCCGAGGACCCCAATCTCAGCGTGATTCTGGAGACGCTGACCGGACATGGCACCGAACAGATCATGGCGCAGCGTTATATCCCCGAGATTGTTGATGGTGACAAGCGCATCCTGCTGATCGATGGTGAGCCGGTCGATTACGCGTTGGCACGGGTCCCCTCCCAGGGTGAGACCCGCGGTAACCTGGCTGCTGGAGGTACGGGGGTTGGCCGGCCGCTGACTGATCGTGATCGCTGGATCTGTGCGCAGGTCAAAGCGGAGGTTCGTGAGAGGGGGTTGTTATTTGTCGGCCTGGATGTGATCGGTGATTATTTGACCGAAATCAATGTCACCAGTCCGACCTGTATCCGCGAACTCAACGACCAGTTCGGGCTTGATATTGCAGGGCAGTTGATGGATGCAATATCAGCGCGGTTTAACACCTGAATCCGGGCGAGTCACGATGAGTCAGACCCAAACCCTCTCTTCTCGAGCTCCGCTCAGCACGGTTGATCAGTTCGGTTTTCCCCTGTTTATCGCCATAGCCGTGCACGGGGTATTGATTTTGGGGCTTGATTTTGGCACCGAGCCGCCCACCCCTGCTGCCACTACGCTGGAGGTAACACTGGCGCAGTTTACGAGTGAAAAAGCCCCTGATAAAGCGGATTTTATCGCTCAGAATAATCAAATTGGCAGTGGCGAGCTGGAGCAGAAAACCCTCCCCACAACCCGGGAAATCGCACCCTTTCAAAACAATCAAGCGAGCCCTGTGGCGCCGGGTATCATGCCCAGTCAGCAGGAGTTGATACAGCTGGTTGAACCGGCAAAGCAGCCGGATAAGGCCGACGCCGCACGGCAGGTTGAATCCCCGCAACCGGAGCAGATCAGCACCCACGGCGAAAGCGAGTGGCTGGTGGATGATAAGACCCCCGAGCAGGCTGCGGCTGAAGCCCTGGTGGCCACCGGAACCAGCGCTTCGTTGTTGGCGCGGAGTCTGGAGATCGCCAGCTTAGAGGCAAAGCTGGATAACATGCGTCAGGAGCAGGCCAGCGCACCGCGGATACGTCGGCTGACGTCAGCATCAACCCGGGCATCGTATGACGCTCTGTACCTCGATAGCTGGCGGCGCAAGGTGGAGCGCGTCGGCAATATTAACTATCCCGAGCAGGCTCGGCGACGAGGGCTCTATGGCAATCTGCGCCTGGCGCTGCTGATCCGCACAGACGGCAGCCTGGAGAAGGTGGATGTGCTCAAATCCTCGGGGCATAAAGTGCTCGACGATGCTGCCAAACGGATCGTCCGGCTGGCTGCTCCCTATGCGCCCTTCCCGCCGGAGCTACGTAAGCACGCTGACCGGGTTGAGATTATCCGGACCTGGAAATTCGAACGCTCGCGGCTGGGCGTTAATACCCAGTAGAGGCAGGACTCTGCTCGGCTGCTGCCGGCCAGAAAAAGAGCCCGCTTAGCGCATTGTTGACTATATTTTAATCAGACTGCTTGGATTGGACTGATAGTATGAGGTGAACTATGGCTGTTTCTCTAACTCCTGCGAACGCTTCCGGGGTGCCCGTATCCCCGGCCAATACCCGCTCGCTGAACCGCCCCCAGGCCGACGCGCCCGCTGAGCTCTCCATTCGTGAGCAGCTGCGCCAGAGTGGCAATGCCGCCATCATGCGGGCTAATCAACAGGTCAGCCTGCAGAGTGGCAATGAACCCATGGCGTTGCTGTACAGCGCCGCGATCGATGCGATCAACCAACGGCTGGCGCCTAGTCTGGGTGAAAATGCACTGCAGCGAGGCGTTGACGAGGGTCTGGATGTTTCGCCTGAAGCCACCGCGGATCGGATCGTCAGCCTGACCACCGCCATGTTTTCTCGCTACCAGGACAGCAATCCAGAGATGAGTTTCGCCGACCAGGTTGAGCGCTTTGTCGAGATCATCGCTGGCGGTATTGAGCAGGGCTTCGATGAGGCGCGGGATATTCTCGATGGGCTGGGTGTCCTGGAAGGCGCTATCGCCAGCAACATCGATGCGACCTATGCTCTGGTGGAACAGGGGTTGCAGGATTTTAGCGCGCGCCAGCTGGGCACCTCAGAGTAGAGGCAATTCCGGTTAGCGACAGGTCGGAATAGTGGCAATTCCGAGTAGTGGCAATTCAGAATCGCGTCATCGGTCGTTGGCCGCGCGCAATCCCGATCAGGCGCCGGGTATGTAGCCTTGATGGGTGGAACCCGCGGCGATCATTCGCGATAAATAGGTCAGTTTACTGGGGTCCTGGTCCACGATATCAACGGTGACAGAGACCAGCTCACAGTCGATACGGCTCTCGTTGGCTTGCAGGCCGCGCACGAAGGCGTTGATCCGTGCGACCTCTGTAGAGGCTCCCGAGTTCTGTTCCAGATCGACCACGACGCTTTCAAATAGCGCCGGAAGGCCGGCATCGACGCTGCAGGTCAGAACTAGCTGTTTCAGGCTTAACGCTTTTATTTTGCATGGAATAATATGGCTTCCGAAGCGTAATTGGGCATCCCCTTTGGAGGGCCCCGGCTTGCTTGTTTGGGTCGATACGGGTTTTGCCGCTGTGGCTTTTCTCGCAACGGCAATGGGCGCTTTAGTGGGGGCTTTGGCAGGGGATAGAAGAGGGTTTGATCCGGTGAGGGCGCTGACTGAGCCAGCGCTTTGCGAGGCGGGCTGCTGTTGACGCTTGCCCAGTACCTTGATCACCTTTGCCTGCAGTCCCTCGCTGGAGAACGGCTTGCCGATGTAATCACTGACGCCAGCTTGAATGGCTTCAACCACATTGGCTTTGTCGCCCCGGCTGGTGACCATAACGAAGGGGACCTGAGAGCTTTGCTGTTGCCGGACCCAGTTGAGCAGTTCGATCCCGGACATCTCCGGCATCTCCCAGTCGCACAGGATCAGATCATAGTCGTTAGCTTTTAACAGCAGCTGTGCTTTTAGGCCATTGACGGCGTCTTCGATCTGCATGTCAGGAAACTTCGCGAGCAGGGTCCTGCGCACCATTTCGCGTATAAATGCCGCGTCATCAACGACCAGGACCTTCGATTGTTTCATGTTTATTCCTTAAACCCGCTTCCGTGGCTAAGCGTGCCGGAGCAAGAGAGTGCTGACCGCTCTTTATAATGGTAGGCAGGATGATATCACAGAGTTTAGCAACGGGTTGCTTAGGGATTATCGCTGAGAAGTCGTGAGGGTTTGTTGCCGAAGGGAGGCATGGGGCCGTATTGGTACGCGGCGATGCTTGAGTATGAGCGGTACTCGGCCGATACTTGCGCTATGAAGATACCTACAGCATCGAACAATCTGAGCAATCACTTCCTCATCTCGATGCCGCATCTGCGTGGCAGCAGTTTTGAGCAGACCCTAACCTATATCTGCGAGCACAGCGAGCAGGGGGCTATGGGGTTGGTCGTGAACCGACCGCTGGATCTGTCGTTTGCGCAGATTCTGGATCATCTAGATATCCACATCGATCCTGTGCATGACGCGCAACGCACTATTTACGCGGGCGGGCCGGTTGAGGTCGAACGCGGCTTTATCCTGCACAGTCCGGTCGTGGATAACTGGAGCTCCAGTTATGCCATCAACGAGCAGCTGCATCTGACCACCTCGCTCGATATTTTACACGCGATTGCCGAGGGGCGGGGTCCGGAGCAGTATCTGATTACGTTGGGTTATGCTGGCTGGGGTGCGGGGCAGCTGGAGGAGGAAATACTGGCCAATAGTTGGTTAAGTTGTCCGGCTGATTTGGCTATACTGTTCGCCACCGAGTCGCAGCTGCGGCTTGGCGCTGCCGCCAGCTCGCTGGGGGTTAATCTCGATCTGCTCAGCTCCCAAAGCGGGCGTGCCTGAGGTCAGGAGATGAATCCACGGCGGCGAAAATTCTGAACCGACTCTCTCACATGACAGCGAGCACA
>SDWN01000903.1 GCA_004195305.1 Neptunomonas sp.
GGTCAGTCGGGCGGCCGGATACCACGACGCCAAACAAGGTATCCTGACTGCCGCTATAGTGGTTAAGCAGCAGCGACCAGGCCCCCTGCACGACCGACGCCAACGTCAGCTGATGACGCTTACAAAACCCCTTTAGCGCTAAAAACTGGGCTCCAGATACCGTCACGGCGCCCGGCTTTTGCCTGCTACGTCCGCTCTCAGCCAGCGGCATCAATCGACAAACCGGGGTTGCACGACAACCGGACAGCATCGCCAGCCAATGCTGCCGCGCCAACGCCCTGTCCTGCTTTTCTATCCAGACGATATAACCCTTGTAGGCAGGAGCACGATAGCGCTCAACCTCAGAACCATCGACGATGCTTTGGTAGTCCGACTGCAGCTCGTTGAAGATCACCGGAATGCTCCAGCGATCCAGAATCAGGTGATGACTACTCCAGATCAGACGGTTCAGGTTACTCCCCAGCAATACCAGGGTAATACGCAGCAGCGGTGCCTGTTCAGGCTTGAAAGACTGATCGCGGTCTTCACCACACAGGGTCTCAAAACGACGTTTCTGTGCTTCCTCGGACAGTCCCCTCAGGTCTAATCGGGTCCAGGGAAGGTCGAGTTTTTTCCGCACCACTTGCTGGGGACGCTTGAGCCCTTTCCAGACGAACGCGCTTCTCAGCGCGGAGTGCCGGTCAAGCAGCGTCTGCCAGGATTGCCGCAACGCAGCTTCATTCAGCGGGCCCTCAATTTCGTAACAGACCTGGTTAAACAGGACATCACCCGCACCAGCCCTGCTGGTATGAAAGAGCATCAACTCCTGCATAGGAGAAAGAGGATACAGATCTTCAACATTTTTCACGTGCAGTCAGCCTCCTCGATATGCTCCGTGAAAAAAAGCTTAGCACAAGCCCGCCAACCTGCCCGCTCATTTATCAGTTTAGTAACAATAGGATGGAGTTAGATATGGCTTCTTAGCACGCGGATACCTTTTGCATAACTGGAACTAGGACAGGGGATATTAAAGTTAAATATTCGCCTTATTTAATGTATCCGTAGTGAAATTATTCACGTTAATCCGTTCCATTACAGTAGATTAAAATTGGTGAATATCAATATTTGTGGCTAGGATTTAAATGATCTACTCTGATTAATACAAGAGGTACCTGAGCGTAGGCAGTGGAACGCTGCAGTATTCAAAACATAAAAACAATGTAGTCATAGCCGGCCTTAGACCGCTCAATTGACGATGCCATCTGAAGCTTTTGGCGAGTATGGACACGATGAAAACCCACCGATTAGCGACTGAACTAAGACAGTGTCAGAGGAATAAACGCCAATTGACGAACCACTATCCTCAATCCTGTCTATTGGTTGCCTCTTGAAGACCAAACTTTACAGCATCGGCGATATTGCTGAGATAATCATTCATGTTGGCCTAGACAAGCTGATGGATGACACCATAGAAAGCCTGACTGCCGCTTGCCTAGTATTCAACGAAACGGATTACAGCATTCCGGCCAGGGATGGATTTAACTACACAAAACCGGAAACAGGTCTGCTGGAGTGGATGCCAGCGATGAAAACCGGCGATGAGGTAATGCTGAAGCTCGTCGGCTATCACCCCAACAACCCTGATCGCAGGGGGTTACCAACCATTCTATCGACAGCGATGACCTTTGATACGCAATCTGGGCACCTTTCCGCGTTGATGGATAGCACCTTTTTAACCGCATTACGCACCGGCGCATCCTCCGCCGTTGCCAGCCGAATCCTGGCATCTCCCGAAAGCCAAAATCTGGGCATCATTGGTGCTGGGGCGCAATCGATTACCCAGCTGCACGCGCTGTCTCGCATATTCGACCTAAAAAATGTCGCTGTTTACGACATCGATGAATCTGTCAGCAACAGCTTCCAAGAAAGAGCGAAACCATTGAATCTGCAGGGCATGCAGATCACCGCCTGCTCGCTTGAGCAGGTGATCAAATCATCCGACATTATCTGCACAGCGACCTCTGTAGAGATTGGTGCCGGTCCAGTATTTTTCGATTCAGGACTCTCCCCTGGCGTCCATATCAATGCGGTCGGGTCTGATTTCCCAGGTAAAACCGAACTGCCTTACGCCCTACTCCAACGCAGCCTGGTGTGTCCCGACTTTCTGGCACAGGCCATTAAGGAGGGCGAATGTCAGCAATTGGAAAAAGAACAGATCGGGCCAGATCTGGTGGCACTCGTAAAAGCCGAATCAGGATACCGGGCTTACCAAAACAGCACGACCGTGTTTGATTCTACCGGGTGGGCTTTTGAGGACTATATCGTTGTACATTTGTTGGCGAGATACGGTCAACAGCTCGGCTGTGGTCGTGAAATTGAACTGAGCTGCATCTCGACGGATCCCCGTAACCCCTACGCTTTTTTGCAGCGCTAGGGGTGAGCTCGTCAACAAACCTTCGTATTATCCTAAGAGGTGCAGCCTGATAGCAGAACCGCCACACAACCAGATAGATATCTGGAAGATAGGGACCCAGCATAACCAGTTCCATCTTTCTGATATGACGCCTCAACTCTCTGCTGATGAACAGGCCAGAGCCCGCCGCTTCAAAAATACTACCGATAGGCTGCGTTGGGCATTTATTCGGATAAGCGTGCGAAAAATTCTGTCTGGATATGTTCACCAGCCACCCTCTAAGATACGTTTTTTAGTCGGCAAATATGGCAAGCCCTACATGCCCCGCGTGGGAACCAAACCTCGACTGCATTTCAACCTGAGTCACTCAGGGGAACTCGCCTTATTAGCGGTAACTCATAGAGGGCCGATCGGGATTGATGTTGAGAAGCGACACGAATTAAACGACATGGAAGCATTGGTACAACGTTTTTTTTCACAGGCAGAACAGCGTCAATTCAACACACTGCCTCACGCTAGACGAACAGATGGCTTTTATAACGGCTGGACAGGCAAAGAGGCGATCATCAAAGCCCTAGGGGTGGGTTTATCCGCACCCTTGGATGCATTTGACGTCCCTCTGGAGCAGATCGGTTCCTGGTGCGTACCGACACTGGTGAAGGTGATGGGTAGCAGCAACGGCTGTGCCCTAATACACATCCCTCTGGAACCCAGTTATACCGGCGCCCTGGCGATCCGTCTGAATGATGCCGCCAGTAATGATTTTCCGAATTTGACAACATTTACTTTCGGCGAGCAACCGGATTAATCAGGCACCGTTAACAACGCTTTTTCATTCAGCAAGCCAGACTTCAGCCGCTCTTGTGCATGACCAAGCTAATAAATAATTCAATTTATTAGTAGCCCTATCTGTCAATTTTATACTTTAGGAAAAATGTTAACAATTATCATGCTGCGCTAGGAAAGCCCCATTATACGAGGCTATGTTTTATCAACATCCAGACTCGTTCACAGGTTTCATAGTTTGTCTCAGAATGGGGACGCAGCACCAAGATTCATCTGGCGGATTGCCCCGCCACTGGCTAGCCGGTGTATGTGGCCGTTTATCCCGCCAACTCCAATTCACGGCGCTGGGCTGAACAACTCAGTGAAGGTATTCGTAGGCGGTATGCCTCGGGACAAATCAAGCAGATTTTTTACTCATCTGCTCACAGGCGGGCACACGTAAAACAACCCCATATTGACGTAGGGCAGCATTGCAGAAACAAGCGCCAATTTTTCAACGCTGATTGACAGCGTGAAGCAGCACAGTGCGGTTAATACGCTGCCTGCTAAGCCAATTTTTGTGAGTTTGTTTTTCATCGATCGCAGCAAGACTTTTGTAACTGTATGGGCGGGCCATGATCCGTAGCAAGATATCCATGGTGTGTTGGTTTTTAACGATCCCTGCACTATGGTTTTTCAGGGATTCAACAAGCATCCACACGTCTTCATCCTTCGACGTCCCCGCCAGCCTGGGTAAATTAGGAAGAGATAAGTACAGATGGCATATGCGCAGGAGTGTGCTCAAAGTTGCTTGTCGCCCGGGAGTGGGCATGACATGAGCCTCGGGGGCACCGAATCCAGAGCAGGGTATGTACTACTGATTTGGCGGGGCTCCTACAGCAGAATAGCCAAGCTGCGCAGAGATCGCTTCACCCGCTTTCAATACATCGTCGATCCATGCATCTTTACGCCGCTCAATTGGGGCGGATACAGAAAGGCCTGCTGTGACGTTTCCTGTTCTATCGTACAGCAGCACACCAATACATCCGACGCCGATCTCGGCCTCTTCGTTATCCAATGCATAGCCCTGTTGAACACTGCTCAGACACCCCTCTTCCAACGATGATAACGACGACAACGTATTACGCGTGTAGGCCGGGAGGTTGGTACGCTGGGCATAACTGCGAATCTCATCCTCGCCTGCCATTCCCAGCATCAGTTTCCCCACTGCCGTGACATGAAGCGGCGCACGACTGCCGACAATCTGGTTCACGTGCATCATTCGATTAGGGGTCACCTTCTCAAAATAGATCACAACGTCGCCTTCCCGGATAGTGAGATTTACGGTCTCACCTAACCGATCCCGCAATTTTTCCATATAAGGCATTGATACCGCCCGCAGATCGATATCCGTATGCAAACGGTTGCTCAGTTGCAGCAACCTCTGACCAAGCCGATAGTCGCCATTAGCATCACGATCAACAAACCGGTTTGCGATCAGCGAGTGGAGTATCCGGTGCGCGGTTGACGGGTGCAGTCCGGTATCTGCACTGAGCACTTTAAGCCTGACCGGCTTGGAATAGCGGGAGATGGAGTCCAGCAATAATGCCGCCCGGTCAAGCACCTGTATGCGAGACTCTGGCTTGGAATCGTTCATAAACGAGGACCTCGTTTGTAGCGTGGATAAATAGCGTAGCGATGACTAATAATTCCACATAATAAGAATGTTTACATATTTTTCATAATATGAAAACCATTATCTCGCCTAGTTATTCAAAACAACAGCTTATGAAACAATCAGATAACCAATAAACAACACAAAAAAGAAAGATATTTCACATTGTGAAATCATTTCGTATTGAGAAAAACGACGCGGCTACTTAAGGTGATTTAGACATCGATGACAAGCCCTTTGCACATTGCAAAGCAAAATTCATCATTTACTGAACTTAACAGAGTCGATCCCAATGTCTGATCAAAATCCGGTCTTTATACCTGGCCCTACCAACATTCCCACTCGCCTGCTGAATGCGATGCACATCCAGACTCGTGATCACCGCGCTCCGGATTTTGTCGAAGCTTTTGCTCCTGTGCTGGAAGATTGCAAACGTGTCTTCGGTACCGAGACCGGTCAGGTCATCATGTTCCCATCGACCGGCACCGGCGGCTGGGAAGCGACCATTACCAACACCCTGTCCCCCGGCGACAAGGTACTGATCGCCCGCTACGGCATGTTCTCGCACCGCTGGATCGATCTATGCCAGCGCCACGGCCTGGACGTGCAGATCATCGAGTGCCCGTGGGGTGATGGCGCACCGGCAGACCTGTTTGAAGCGGTTCTGCGCACGGATACCGATCATCAGATCAAGGCGGTTCTCACGACTCACAACGAAACCGCCACCGGCGTACGCAGCGACATTAGCGCGGTCCGGCATGCAATAGATGCATCCAGCCACCCGGCGATGCTGTTTGTCGACTGCGTTAGCTCGCTGGCGTCGATGCCGTTCGAGATGGACGGCTGGGGGGTCGATATCGCGGTATCGGGTTCACAAAAAGGGTTCATGCTGACCACCGGCTTGGCGATCCTCGGCGTCAGCCAGAAAGCACTGGCGGCGATGGAAACCGCTACCTTGCCGCGCACCTTCTTCGACTTTCGCGACATGCTGGCGGCCAATGCCAGCGGTGGTTTCCCGTATACCCCTCCCCTGCAGCTGATCCACGGTCTTAAAGAGAGCCTCAACATGCTGTTCGATGAGGGGCTGGAAAATGTTTATGCCCGTCACTACCGGCTGGCCGAAGGGGTTCGCCAAGCAGTCGCTGCCTGGGGCCTGAAACTCTGTGCCAACGCACCTGAGCTTGCCTCCGATACCGTCAGCGCGATCTATGTGCCTGAAGGCTTCGACAGCAACGAGCTGACCGAGCATGCCTTCAACACCTATGGGGTTTCGTTCGGTATCGGTCTGGGCGAGATGAACACCAAGGCGTTCCGTATTGGTCACCTGGGGTCGCTGACCGACGTCATGGTGTTGTCGGGCTTGGCCACCATCGAGATGGCGATGGCCGACCTGAACTATCCGATCGAGCTGGGCTCCGGGGTTCGCGCCGCGCAGCACTACTATCGTAAAACAGCCCGTAGAACAGCCCGCGTCACCGAAGACGCTCAAACCTGTCTCTTATACACATCT
>SDWN01000187.1 GCA_004195305.1 Neptunomonas sp.
GCCGTAGAGCGCATCGTAAAGGCTGCCCCAGCGCGCATTGGCCGCGTTTAGCGCGAAGCGTGCGTTCATGATCGGCACCACCAGTTGCGGGCCTGCCTGGGTGGCAATTTCCGGCTCGACGTTGGCAGTACTGATCTGGAAATCGGGGCCTTCGGGGACCAGGTAGCCTATCTGCTGCAGGAAGGTTTTATAGGTCGCAAAATCACCGGCGCCACTATTGCCCGCAAAATTGTCACGGTGCCATTGATCGATCTGCGCTTGCAGCTGGTCGCGTTTAGCGAGCAGAGCACGGTTCTTAGGCGCCAGATCATCCAGGATCTGCTCAAAGGAGGCCCAGAAAGCGTCCGGTTCGATCCCTGTGCCGGGTGTCGCATGGTTAGCGATCAGATCATAGAGAGTGGTGGCAATCTGAAGTCCGCCAGCCTGGGTACGTTCAGTCATACTAATCCCCTTTGAAACAGTGTTTTACGCGATATTTCTAAAAAGCGCTCATGTTCATTGCAGAGCGCAGAAGTAAGCTGTCTTGATTCTAAAATGAATCCTGGTCATTTGCCTAGGTTATTGACTGTATCTTCGAGATCTGTCTCATGAATAATGTCTGGTGAATGCTGCGCCCCATCACTGTGGGATCAATTGCGCGACATCGCTGATTAGCTTACGAAACCACTGGTGTCCGGGGTTGTGTTGCAGCAGCGGGCTCCAGGCCATCTTTAGCTCAATCTCAGGGATGGGGAACGGCGGTTCTTTAATCACTACATCCTTATGATTGTGGCGTAACTTGGCCGCCCGGGTCGGCAGGGTGACGATCAGATCATCTTGCTCAGCCAGTAGCATCGCCGTTTGATAATGGCGGGTGAACACAGTGATGTTGCGTTTCTTGTCGAGCTTGTTAAGCGCGCCATCCACCCAGCCGAGCCGCTGCACATCCAGTGGGTTGATGCCAACGCCTGCGCCAAAACCGGTTTTGCTAACCCAGACGTGACTGGCCTGCAGATAGGTGTCCAGGTCAAAGTGGTCGATAATCGGATTGTGGCGACTGAACAGGCAGGAGAAGCTGTCGCTCCAGATGGTCTTCTGATGAAACGATTGCGGCATCGAATCAAAGCGGTTGATCACCATATCAACCTTGCCTTGTTCTACATCCAGAAAGCTAACATCGCTCGGCGTCATGATATCTAGGGTGACGCCGGGTGCGACATCGCGCAAACGTTTGAGCACCTGAGGAAACAGCGCGGATTCTGCATAATCGCTGGCCATGATGCGGAACACTCGGTTGGACTCTGCGGCATCGAAAGGAGATTGTGATTGCAGCGCTTTTTCCAACTGTGACAAGGCTTGACGAATGACGGGCTGCAATTCGAGTGCCCGCTCGGTCGGGGTCATGCCGTCGCTGGTTCTCACCAATAGCGGGTCGCCGAGCATGTCTCGCAGGCGTCTGAGGCCATTGCTCATCGCCGGCTGGCTCAGGCCTAGCTGATTCGCGGCATTGGTCACGCTGCGTTCGCGTAACAGAATATCGAGATAGACCAGCAAATTAAGGTCGATCCGGTCAATTTTCATCGCGCTACTCCTGCAGAGGTGCATTCATTGAATGGATGGTTTTTGCGCTGTCTATAAAGAGAGTAAATTAAATCGCCGCCAAGTGAACCTGTTAATTTTCAGGATCAGGGGGCGTAAGAGGATATGGTAGTATTTGTTTGGTGAATTGCAGTTATGAGAAATATTTATTTTAATTATGCGGCGGAGGCGGTTATAGTCGGTTTCAGCACTACAGAACAGCACAAAAGTAGAGCATGAATTCATCACAAAATTTCGATACTACAACCTTTAGTGAAGGAATGACCATGTCAGCAATCAATAAAGATATCGATTCAATTGCAGCTGTTAAGAGTGCTGCTGGTAGCCCTTGGGATGCCATCAACCCAGAATCTGCTGCCCGCATGCGCGCTCAGAATAAATTCAAAACGGGTCTGGAGATCGCTCAGTACACTGCCAATATCATGCGTGCCGACATGGAAGCATTCGATGCCGATAAGACCAAATACACCCAGTCACTGGGTTGCTGGCACGGCTTCATCGGTCAGCAAAAGCTGATCTCTATTAAGAAGCACTTCGGTACAACTGAAAGAAAATACCTGTATCTGTCTGGCTGGATGGTTGCTGCCCTGCGTTCTGATTTTGGTCCTCTACCAGACCAATCCATGCACGAGAAGACGACTGTTGCTAGCCTGGTTGAAGAACTGTACACCTTCCTGCGTCAAGCTGACGCTCGCGAACTAGGTGGCCTGTTCCGTGCTCTGGATGATGCTCGTGAAGCGGGTGACTCAGCTAAAGAAGCTGACATCCAGTCTCAAATCGACAACCACCAGACTCACATCGTGCCTATCGTTGCCGATATCGACGCTGGTTTTGGTAACGCTGAAGCGACTTACCTGATGGCCAAGCAGATGATCGAAGCAGGTGCTTGTGCACTGCAGATCGAGAATCAGGTTGCTGATGAGAAGCAGTGTGGTCACCAGGATGGTAAAGTCACCGTTCCTCACGCTGACTTCCACAACAAGATCCGCGCTCTGCGTTACGCCTTCCTGGAGCTGGGTATCGACAACGGTATTATTGTTTCACGTACTGACTCTGAAGGTGCTGGCCTGACTAAAGAGATCGCTGTTGTTAAAGAGCCTGGTGATCAAGGCGATCGTTACAACTCTTTCCTAGACGTTGAAGAGATCGACGTAGCTGATATGGCTGAAGGCGATGTATGCTTCAACCGTGATGGCAAGCTGGTTCGTCCTAAGCGTCTGCCTTCAGGTCTGTACCAGTTCCGCCAGGGTACCGGTGTAGAGCGTTGCGTCTTTGACAGCATCGAAGCGATCAAAGCCGGTGCTGACCTGCTGTGGATCGAAACTGCAACGCCAAACGTTCAAGACATCGCGGACATGATGAACGAAGTGCGTAAAGAGATTCCTGATGCGAAGCTGGTTTACAACAACTCGCCTTCTTTCAACTGGACTCTGAACTTCCGTCAGCAGGCGTTCGACGCCATGGTTGAAGCGGGTGAAGACGTATCTGCCTACGATCGTGCTGCCCTGATGAGCGCTGAGTACGACGAGTCTGAATTGGCTGCAGCTGCAGACGAACGCATCCGTACCTTCCAGGCTGATTCTGCTCGTGAAGCCAACATCTTCCACCACCTGATCACTCTGCCGACTTACCACACTGCGGCCCTGTCTACTGACAACCTGGCCAAAGAGTACTTCGGTGATGCGGGCATGCTGGGCTATGTTGCTGGCGTACAGCGTAAAGAGATCCGTCAAGGTATTGCCTGTGTTAAGCACCAGAACATGTCTGGTTCTGACATGGGTGACGACCACAAAGAATACTTTGCCGGTGAGAACGCTCTGAAAGCTGGCGGTGCGAACAACACTTCCAACCAATTCAGCTAAGCTATACCGCTTATGTTCAGGGTCTAATTTTGTTCCAGAAAAATTAGACCTACCTACATCCATGTAGGCAATGAACGGTATGCCGTGGGCGGGGGCCGTTGTCAGTTCCCGACAACAACGTCATACCTGCGTCCCTGCAGGCAATGCGTAGGAACGGCGAAGTGTTAATGAGGGCGGCCTCCGGGTCGCCTTCTTTGTTTCAAGGTTTGACAGTTTCAGGGCAACGACTAATGGTCGCGCTATTAGCCGTTCTCTTGATGTAAATACCAAGTTGGTAACAATAATGTGACGGGGTTGCTGTATTTTCCTTTATTAACTTGTTTGACCTTAATTGGTGAGGTGCTGTTATGACTCAAGTTCCTGCGCATCTACAGGATGCTTCAACCCTGTTGAGCGAGGCCGGATTCGCTAGTGGTGAGACCTGGTACCACGGTACGTCGTCGGCGTTGTTGGGTTCGATCCTGGAGCAAGGGCTTAAGGGATCCGGCGATCAGGCGCTGCAACAGGCAGCGCGCGATACCATGGCGACCATCGGTGACAAGGGGTTCAAACAAACTAAGGAGCCGGTGTTTGTAACCCAGAGTCGAGAGTTGGCTTTCTATTGGGCAGAGCGCTGTGTACGTGACCGTAGTGTTCGCTTCGAAGGCGACGAGCAGCCTGTTGTGCTGGCTCTGGATCTGCCCGAGGCGCTTCGGCACAAGGTTAAGCCCGATGTCGGCGCTGCGGCGCTGCTGATGGTCAGCAGTGATGGTGTTTTTGAATACCTAGAGACGTTATACAGCCGTTCCGGCTTGGTCTTCCCCGAGCTTGATCCTGTCCGAGTGGACCGGATGGAGTATCTGACTAAGTTGGGCATGGCGTATATCGATCAGGAGATCGATCCTGATTATCTGCGTGTGCTGATAGATTAGACGTCCACGCTAATGCCACCCCTTCAGGTGTCGGTTTTTACCAGAACATGTCCGGTTCCGACATGGGGCGATCACAAAGAGTACTTTGCTGGCGACGCGGCACTGAAGGCGGCTGGTAAAGATAGCACAATGAATCAGTTCGGCTAATCGCTGAGCGATAAACAGATAGGCTGCCGAGCGTCATCTCGGTAGCCCTCAGTACCATCAGATATACCCTCTTTGCCTCGCGTTTGCGGGGTTTTTTTTGACTATGTACTAATTAGCTGTTGTGTCCAGTGTGGCTATTCCCTGGCTGGTTTTGCGGGCGTTAATGCTGCATTACTGCTTCTGCAGTGAAGCGTTAGTTCCGCCCCCTCGGGCTGTTCTCGGTTGCGCAGAGGGGGAAACTTGCCAAGAGGCAGGCTTATCTAAAGGCTATCTCAAGCGATATCGAGTACCACACATTCCTCTGGTGGGCATGATTAACGCCTACGCATTCAGCCCGCCAGTAGAAATCGAAGATTTAAGTTCCCGGTATGAATGAGAAATCGCCGCCTGCTCTGATGGGGAAAGATGGTCCCGAAGTATTTCTTTAAGATGGTAATCAACTCCACTGCTGGATCTTACCGTACCGGAGTCAATAAGTGCCGTAGCTAATTGTTTGGGTCTCCTAGTTATTCTTTGTCTGCAAAAGAGGTCCATTCAATGGTGTAGTATTCTGTTGGTAATATGTTTGGATGGTTCTTAAGTCATTCTTATAGCTCAGGAAAGTGTTCTGGGCTAGGCTTGGCCTGTAAGCTAAGGCCTGGACAATAATGAGTTGGTGTGTCGTTATTTATTGCTCCGCAGAGGTCTTGGAAATCATCGTAATCATCCAGAAATAACTCAATATTGCTTTCCGGGAAAGCTGCGGCCTGACCTTTAGTGCGTCGATGTAAGAAGTCATCAACAATATCGGTATTAAACCAATAAGGATTCAGCTCATCTGCGGCCCATCGCCCATTTATTCGACCAGTAAGCCCAAAAGTAAGGCTTCAATGAATGTTGATTTTCCACTTTCATTGGGGCCAACAAGTATGTTCAAGTTTGGGTTGGGGTGTGGCTCGAAGTTCTTATATATGCGATAGCCACATATTTTTATTTTTTAATCAAGATTACCTCTCCTTGGCTGCACTAATTGCATAGGCTGAAAGCACTATAGCGCTGTCAATCACCCGACCAAGAGACTGATCTAAGCCCTACTATTTGTCAAACAAACGCCCGCCGACCATGTGTCAACTCACATGCGCAAACAAACAATAATATCCCCTTAAACTAAGATATGATCGCCTGTCAATCTTCTATACAACCGCATGCTAAGACCCCCAATAGTTCTATTGCCCGTTCCAGCGCATCCTGCCGGTGCTGAAAAATCGCCGTTGGCTCGACCAGACTCAATACCTTCATACGCCGCAATACATCCTCCACCAATGGTGTGACACCAACCAGGTAGACATCCCGTTCAGCGATTTGGGTGTCAAGGATCATCTCTTCGATGGCCATGGCGGTGGACACGTCGATATAGGGGACCTGGGACAGGTCCAGCAACAGAGTGTCGTGGGGCTGAGAGTCGGCCAATTTTCGTTGGATCGCCTTGGCAGCACCAAAGCTGATCGGGCCGTTCAGATGGTAGAGCAACACGCGTCCCTTGGCCTGGGCCAGGAGCTGGCTCTCATGCCGGCTCAGCAACTCTGATTCGCCATTTATCAGTTGCACTTCGGCCAGCTGTAGCTCTGAAAGCCGTTTCACGGTATAGAGGTTGGCTATAAAAACCCCGAGGCCTACGGCCGTGATCAGGTCCACGAACACTGTCAGTGTCAGCACCATCAGCATCAACGCCACGACGAACGGCGGTGCGCGGTGCACAAGGCGCAGAAAGCTCCAGTCGATGATGTCCACGCCGACCTTGATCAGAATGCCGGCCAGCACTGCATGGGGAATGGTCTCGGCCAGAGGGGCAGCCCCTACGACCAGAATCAGCAGGATCAAG
>SDWN01000193.1 GCA_004195305.1 Neptunomonas sp.
GGTTTTGTGGGAGCCGGGCCCCCAGCGATTGTTTGACCCGAGCGAGGGATCACAGATTAAGCCCCATCCCGCCAATCGCCTGCAGGCAGGCTGCAACAGTCTATGGCTGGGCTGTTGTGGTGCTGTATTTATTCAGAGGGTAGGCGTGGGTATTATCTTCGCGTCTTGTGTCTCTGATTGCGATCGATTCACGGGGCTGAGCGCTGCTATAAAAAAAAGACCTACACCAGGACGGGCCCGGTGTAGGTCAAACTTGTCACAGTATGGGAGCTACTGAGAGGTCTAGATCACGAGAATATCTCGATGAGAGTTTAGGCCGGAAAGGCGAACTGTGCGCCTTCACGGACACCGGCCGAAGGCCAGCGCTGGGTGATGGTCTTGCGCTTGGTGTAGAACCGCACCGCATCGGGACCGTAGGCATGCAGGTCACCAAATAAAGACCGCTTCCAGCCACCGAAGCTGTGGTAAGACACTGGTACCGGTAGCGGTACGTTGATGCCGACCATGCCCACCTGGATGTTATCGGAGAAATAGCGCGCCGCTTCACCGTCACGGGTAAAGATACAGGTACCGTTGCCGTACTCGTGATCGTTGATCAGCTGCATAGCCTGCTCCATCGTATCGACGCGTACCACCTGCAGTACAGGCCCGAATATCTCTTCCTTGTAGCTGACCATCTCGGGAGTGACGTTGTCGATCAAGGTACCGCCGACGAAGAAGCCATTGGCAAAGCCTTCTACCTGCGGATTACGGCCGTCAACCACAACCTTAGCGCCTTGCTCTTCGGCACTGTTGATATAGCCAACCACTTTCTGCTGATGCTGCGAGGTGATGACTGGACCAAAATCGTTGCCACTATCGCAATAAGCACCCACTTTGAGGTTCTCCATCGCCTTGGTCATTTTTGACACCAGCGCATCGGCAGCGTTATCACCAACAGCAACGGCTACCGACAGCGCCATGCAACGCTCGCCGGATGAACCGAAGGCCGCACCAACCAGCTGGTTAACCGCGTTATCCATATCGGCATCGGGCATAACGATGGCGTGATTTTTAGCACCGCCCAACGCCTGGCAACGCTTACCATTGGCGTTTGCAGTGCTGTAGATGTACTCGGCGATTGAGGTCGAACCGACAAAGCTTACCGCCTTAACGTCGTCATGGCCCAGCAGGCAATCAACCGCTTCTTTGTCGCCGTTCACCACGTTCATGACACCGTTAGGAAGACCGGCTTCCTGCAGCAGTTGTGCAATGAACAGCGTCGAGCTTGGATCGCGCTCGGAAGGCTTGAGTACGAAGCAGTTACCACAGACGATCGCCATCGGGTACATCCACAACGGCACCATTGCAGGGAAGTTGAACGGCGTGATTCCGGCGACAACACCCAATGGTTGAAACTCACTCCATGAATCGATATTCGGACCAACATTTTTGCTGTGCTCACCCTTAAGCAATTCAGGCGCACCACAAGCGTACTCGACATTTTCAATCCCGCGCTGCAGCTCACCGGCGGCATCGTGGGAGATCTTGCCGTGCTCTTCACCGATCAGCGCACAGATTTTATCAACATTCTGTTCCAGCAACATTTTGAAGCGAAACATCACCTGCGCCCGTTTGGCCGGTGGCGTGTTACGCCATGCGGGGAAAGCCGCCTTAGCCGCCGCAATTGCCTCTTCAACGGTCGCAGTCGAGGCCAACGCTACCTGCTTGCTGACTTCACCGGTAGAAGGGTTAAAGATGTCCTGAGTACGTTCGGCGTTGTTACACATTTCGCCGTTAATCAGATGGCCAACAATATTCATGGTATTTCCTCAAATAAAGCTCAAATAAAGCTCAAATTTAATTAGGTCAAAACGGATCCGATCATTTCAGATCCAATCGGGGCGCGGCCGCAGCGGCGCCACTGAAGCATTAACGGTAGGGCTAAGTCAGTTCGTTGATGCTATCGCCCAGGGCGTTGATCAAACTGTCGATCTCTTCGCGTTGAGTGGTAAACGGCAGACCCAACTGGATGGTGTCACCGCCGTAACGAACGTAATAGCCTTTGTCCCACATCTTCATCGCGATCTGGAACGGACGCAGTTGCGGTTCACCCGGTGCGTGCTCGATGGACAGCGCGCCGGCAAAGCCGTAGTTGCGGATGTCGGCTATGTACTGGGTGCCCTTGAGGCTGTGCAGGGCGGACTCGAAGGTCGGCGACAGCTCGGTAACGCAGTCGATCAGGCCGTCATTGTCGAGGATATCGAGCGACGCCAGCGCCGCAGCACAGGCGACCGGATGGGCCGAATAGGTGTAGCCATGGGGCAGCTCTACCGCGTACTCGGGGCCACCGTTATCCATAAAGCAGTCATAGATCTCCTGTTTCACAGCGACCGCACCCATAGGTACGGTGCCGTTAGTGAGCTGCTTGGCCATGTTGATCATATCGGGTTTGACCCCAAAGGCCTCGGCACCGGTCTTGGCGCCCATCCGACCGAAGGCGGTGATCACCTCATCGAAGATCAGCAGAATGTTGTGCTGATCACAGATCTCGCGCAGTCGCTTCAGGTAGCCGACCGGCGGTGGCAACACACCGGCAGAACCGGCCAGCGGCTCGACAATCACCGCGGCGATATTGGAGGCGTCATGCAACGCGATCTGCTCCAGCAGATCGTCGGCCAGATGGGCGCCGGTCTCGGGCAGGCCACGCACAAACTTGTTTTCCGGCAGCACCGTGTGGGGCAGGTGATCGGCGTCCACGGCAGTGCCGAACAGGGCGCGGTTCGGACCGATGCCGCCGACCGAGATCCCGCCGAAGTTAACCCCGTGGTAGCCCTTGGCGCGTCCGATCAATTTGGTCTTGCTGGCCAGGCCCTTCTTGCGCCAGTAGGCACGGGCGATCTTCAGTGAGGTTTCGGTAGATTCAGAACCGGAGCCGGTAAAGAACACCCGGTTGATCCCTTCGGCATAAACTGGGTGATCCGTTCGGCCAGCTGGAAGGCTTTAGGATGGCCGAACTGGAATGCCGGCGAGTAGTCCAGCTGTTTGATCTGCTGGCTGACCGCCGCGACGATTTCGGGACGGCCGTGACCAGCACCGCAAGTCCACAGACCCGACAGGGCATCAAAAATCTTCCGACCCGCAGCATCGGTGTAGTAATTGCCTTCTGCGGAGACGATTATCCGCGGATTCTTTTTAAACTCCCGGTTGCCGGAAAACGGCATCCAGTAGGCGTCCAGGTCGAAACTTCCGGCCTCAGGACAAGTGAAGGTGCTCATAAGCTACTCCTGTCAGGATCCCTGTGGATCAGGTTTTATTATTTTGCTGTGAGTCGAGTAGGGTTGTACCACTCCTTTCTCACTGTTGACAAATTTTGCATGGTGACATAGGTTTTATAAATCTATATTTTCTAACCTTTAGTTAAGTCGACACTAACCTATGGGCTATCTCGATGAAAAAGACTGGGTTTAAGGGGCAGGTGAGTGATGTGGATCTGCGCATGCTGCGGATCTTTAGAAAGGTGGTCGAGTGTGGCGGCTTTTCTGCCGCCGAGGTCGAGCTTAATATCAGCCGCGCCGCGATCAGCATCACCATGGCGGATCTGGAAACCCGATTAGGATTCAGGCTCTGTCAACGCGGCCGATCTGGATTTTCGCTCACCGACGAGGGCAGTCAGGTGTACGACTACAGCCTCCAGCTACTCTCTTCGCTGGAGGACTTTCGCACCCAGGTCAACGCGCTGCACGCCCAGCTTAAGGGCGAGTTGAATATTGGCATTACCGATAACCTGGTGACCATGCCGCATATGCGGATCACTCACGCTTTAGCGCTGCTCAAAGAGCAGGGGCCGGACGTGATGATCAATATCCGTATGGCCCCCCCTAATGAGATCGAACTCGGGGTGCTGGACGGACGTTTGCATATCGGCGTGGTACCGAATCTGCGCCCCTTGGCGGGACTCGAGTATATCCCCCTCTACCAGGAGCAATCCCAACTTTATTGTGGTCATAATCATCCCTGGTTCGGGCAGGATGATACGACGTTGGACTCGGCGGCCATTGCTGAGCAGGACGCCGTCGTCCCGGCCTACGCCCAGACTCCGGAGATCAAAGCGCTGCATCAGCAGCTCAAGGCCAGTGCCAGTGCCACCGACCGGGAAGGGATCGCTTTTTTAATTCTGACCGGGCGTTATATTGGCTATCTGCCGATTCACTTCGCCGCCAGCTGGGTACGCGACGGGAAGATGCAGCCTCTGCTGCCGGAGCGCCACCACTACGTCACCCCCTTCTCCGCCATCACCCGCAAAGGTGCCCGTGCCAACCTGGTATTGGAGACGTACCTCGAAGAGCTAAAGAAGAACTGAGCGCAATTCAATAGATCAGATGGGTATGCACTGCCCATCT
This sequence comes from Neptunomonas sp., assembly GCA_004195305.1. Classification (GTDB taxonomy): domain Bacteria; phylum Pseudomonadota; class Gammaproteobacteria; order Pseudomonadales; family Balneatricaceae; genus Motiliproteus. The sequence goes on from SDWN01000193.1 coordinate 4,383, forward strand.
CCCCCGTCTTTATGTTGGTTAACCACTACCGGTCAGGAGAATATGGAGACCTCGATTAGAATCGAGTTGGTCTCTCTTCGATCTGGTTAGACTCACTGGTTCTAAACTTAGTTCTCTTTTGTATCCAACTGCTCTCTGATGCTGCACGTTATATTGACTCTATGTATGGATCTGACATCTCAGATCCTGGATTATTGTGGAGATATATATGGCCAACAGCGCAAAAGGGCTGTCTTTCTTCCCCGACAACATCAGAACGTTTCTGTCTGAGTTGATGCCTGGTTTCATGCTTTGTCTGGTGGTCGCTATGGCGGCGGCGTTTGTCTCTGAACACTACGGCGGCCCTGTCATTCTTTATGCGTTGCTGATGGGGATGTCCCTTAACTACCTGTCACAGGAAGGCCGCTGCATGGCCGGCATTCAATTTACGGCAAAATCAATTCTGCGTGTGGGCATTGCCCTGTTAGGTGCCCGAATTACTTTTGAACAGTTGCTCGGACTTGGCATTACCCCGATAGCCATTGTCGTGGTGGGGGTGCCGTCAACGATACTGTTTGGCGTTATCTGTGGACGCTGGCTGGGGTTAAGTCGGTCTCAGAGTGTATTGTCCGGGGCGTCTGTGGGGATTTGTGGTGCATCGGCAGCGTTAGCGGTTTCTGCTGTTTTACCGGAAGATAAAGATTCTGAACGAAATCTGATCTTTACCGTAATTGGTGTAACGGCCCTGAGTACCCTGGCAATGATCGTCTACCCGTTGGTGGTCGCAGAGCTCGGCCTGACTGATACCGAGAGCGGCATCTTTCTGGGAGCAACCATTCATGATGTTGCTCAGGTGGTGGGGGCCGGTTATATGATCTCCGATGATGTCGGTGATGTGGCAACGTTTACTAAGTTGTTGCGGGTGGCTTCGCTGGTGCCGGTGGTTATCGTGATTACCCTGCTGTTTGCCCGTAAGGGGCAATCCCAGGCAGGTAGCTCAAGTTTACCTCTCCCCCTGTTTCTGATCGCTTTTATCGTGATTGTTGCCATTAACAGTACTGGCTTTGTACCTAGCAGTATTCTTGATGGTATGACCGAACTGTCCCGTTGGTGTCTGATTGTCGCTATGGTGGGGCTGGGGATGAAGGCATCCTTCAAAGAGTTGTCCTGTATGGGCTGGAAACCAGTCCTGCTGTTAGTGTTGGAAACCCTGTTCCTCGCTGTTTTGGTTGCGGTCTGGCTGTTTGCCGCTCGATAATCTTTTTATAGGATCAGCATTATCCTCTTATAGAATCGGCATTGTCTGTGGCCGGTAGAGTTCTCTACCGGCCTTTCTTGTTTGGATTTTTTCATTGGATACCTCTGAGGTAGTCTTAAAAAATTTAGCGACATCGTAATAGCTACAAAAGGCCTATCGACCAGAAAGATATCGCCAGGTTTGAAGGTTTCCCACTGCTGCCTAAGCAGTGGCAATTCGTGATTTTTACGGCTATCTATTCGATGACTGCGCAGGGTGCCAGTCTGCAGGCAAAAACAGGCACATAGGCGCAGTTGGGGAAAGCACTCGTACCATCAATGCATTAGCGAGAAGGTTTTTTGTCAGTACCCTCAACTGATGTAGTCACATAGGCACCACCGAGTGGAAGGGGCTACTTAATTCCTTCCTTTTGAAAGCTACGATATCCAAAAAGGCCTCCATTAATGTACTTGGCATTTTTATATCCCATATTCCTTATCGCATTAGCTGATAAAGCTCCACGGTTTACTGCATTGCAATAACACAAAATAACAGTTTCTAAATTTTCTATTTTAGCTTCAATATTCATCTCCAATTTCCCGCGGCTTATATTGAGTGAACCTTCAATATGGCCTGCATCGTGTTCTTCTCTATCACGGATATCCAGTGCAATTGCACCTTGTGCTATCAACGCATCAACCTGTTCAGGCAACACTCCGGCAACACTCCATCAACACGTGAACATGCATCATCTGATAATTTTTGGAATTTTTCTGTGTATGTCATTGATTTATCTCTTGTAAAATATTCTGGCGATTGGTTTGATTCTGATTGTTACGAACAACAGTTCAAAGATAAATCATTTATCCTTCACCAAGCTTTATTGTGTCATCTCGGGAACAAATGCTCTGCCATGAGTCACTGTCGTCAGTTTAACTATCTGAGATAGCAGAACTATGTTCTTATGGCTACCGCAGGCTTGCTAGTCAATTTATAGCCTCGGTTACAACAGCTATAGACGCTACTGCCGGCTGATAGTGGTGACAATGAACTGGTGATTCTTGCTGCGGCAAAACTGAATGGCACCCGGCTGATCGATAATATTGCCTTTGATCTCAAGGATTCGGGTTAGATGCGAGCATTATAAAATAAACGCGCCTTTCGGCGCGTTTAAAATCCAACTACTGACCCGCGGTATCGATCAAACCGCGAAGTACTCGCTACGACCAGGGTTTAGCTGGCGACGCAGCTACGCACACTGGGATCAGCAGGAGCGGCGGGTGCCTTCTGACCTGCTTTCGGATCAACGACCCGCACTGTTGCTACTTTGCTTTGGGTGAAGAAGTCGACCGCGTCTTTACCCTGGACCTTGTTGTTGCCCACCAGGGAGCCTTTGATACCACCAAAGGGCAGGTAGGGGTGTGGGGCACAGATACCGACGTTTACGCCCACCATGCCCACATCGGCTTCGTTGATAAACTTTTCAGTGTAGTAGCTGTTCTGGGTGAAGATGACGGCACCGTTACCCATCTCGTGGTTCTTGATCATGCGCAGGGCACCATCGATGCAGCCTACTTTCATTACGCTCAGCACAGGGCCAAAGATCTCTTCGCGAGCAATCTGCATGCAAGGTGTCACTTCGGTGAACACGGTTGGACCCACGAAATAACCATCCTTGTTGCCGTCAGCCACATTGGGGTTGCGGCCATCCAGCGCCAGGGTGGCACCTTCTGCTTGACCGATCTCGATATAGTTCTCGATGCGGGCTTTGGCCTTGGATGAGATCACCGGTCCCATAAATACTTCGGGGTCCATGGCATCGCCTACAATAAGATCTTTGGACGCTTCCACCAAGCGCTCAACAAACTCGTCGTAGATCTCGGAGACGACGGCGATATTGGATACCGCCAGGCAGCGTTGCCCCGCAGAGCCGTAACCGGACATCAGGATGTTCTCAATCATCAGGTCCATGGGCGCGTCTTCCATGGCGACCAGGAAGTTCTTGGCACCGCCCAGCAGCATGGTCTTCTTACCGTTGCGACCACAGCCTTCAGCAATGGCTTTAGCGGTTGGCGTCGAACCGACTAGACAAACACCGGCGACGTTTTCATCATCGTACCAAGCTTCAACGGCATTGCGGTCACCGTGGACGATGTTGACGACCCCGTCAGGCAGGCCGATATCAACCAGCAGCTGCATCATCTTCTGCATAAACAACGGTGATTCAGTGGAGGGCTTGTAGACAAAGGTGTTGCCGCTACCGATAGCAAACGGGATGAACCAACCGAACACCAGTGCGGGGAAGTTAAACGGTGCAACACCGCAGAATACGCCCAGTGGTGCCTTGATCAGGCGGCCGTTGATGTTGTTGGCGATACCCTGCACCGTGTCACCCTGAATCAGGGCGGGAATAGTACAGGCCATCTGCACGATCTCGATCACACGACCCACTTCACCACGGGCTTCAGCAATATGTTTGGCCTGGTCGATGGCGATGGATTCTGCCAGCATCTCCAGGTTGTCCTTCATGGCTTGCTGCATGCTGAAAATGTAGTCCATCCGCTTGGGTAGTGGCGTGGCGCTCCAGGCGGGGTAGGCTTCTGCTGCCGCAGCGGTCGCGGCTCGTGACGTTTCCACCGAGGACAGCGGCACTTCACCGATCACAGCGCCGGTGGATGGGTTTTTCAGCGGTTCATACTGGCCGTTGGTTTCGTCCAGCCACTGACCGTTAATGTGATTTTTTATTTTGATATATGAAGTGGTCATCGTGTGGGTTCCTGTCTTTCAAATTAATCAACGTTGCTGCTTACTAAGAACAATATAAAGTCACTGCAGACGTCAGCCGTAGACCCATCGTTTGCCTATTTGTAGTTCCAGCTGATCGACGCTTACAACGCGCTGGATAGATCCCCTCTGTAAAGGTTCTCCGGATCCCCCATGATCTTCAGCTATCACACAGATGAGCGCTAGGAAGCTCACGTAGGATGTGGTGAGGCACGAACCGCATCAGACCGGGGTCGGAAGCGTCGTAGGGTAGGGGTGCAGAGGCTGCTGCTTGATTGATGTGGTTCGCAAGCTCTCCGCATCCTACGGGACTGCGAGAATAGATCTGCCGCATCATGGCTGAGCTTCATGGGTAGCCAGCTAAGCAGTAACCAAGAAACCAGAAACCAGAAACAAAAAAAGCCCCTGCAAGCAGGGGCCAAGAGTGTCACTGGATGAGCTATCATCGCGATAGCAGCCAGCAAGATTGCAGTATTAAGTCTTCTATCCGGCGTAACCCATCAGTAGCTTCGGCAAAAATAGCGATATTTCAGGTACAAAGGTGACCAGAAACACCATAGGCAGGTGACCCAAACAGAGGAACTTCAGGGTTGGGGTGATATAACGGTCCAGAGACAGCTTACTCACCCCGCCTGCCATATAGAGCATGGGGGCGCAGGGAGGGGAGACATTGCCCAGCCCTAGGTTCACACCCACTACCGCAGCGAAGTGGATCGGGTCGATACCCAGCGCATTGATGATCGGCAGGAAGATAATGGCGGCCAGCACACTGCCAGAGATGTCGTCGACAATCATGCCGATTAACAGTAACAGCAAGTTTATCAACAGCAGCAGTACGTATTTGTTATCGGAGATCTGTAGCAGGGCGAGTGCCAAGTCACGCGGCACCTGTTCCAGGATCATGGCGCGACTCATGATGAACAGGAAGAACAGCACCGCCATAATGGAACCGGTCATGGTCACCGCACGCACGGTTACCGCCCCCAGGCTTTTCAGTGTCATGCCTTTATAGATAAACAGACCGACCGGAATGGCATAGATTACGGCGATTGCTGCAGCCTCGGTGGGGGTTGCGATACCACTGTAGATCGCGCCCAGAATAATCAACGGCATCAGCAGGGCAAATGCGGCATTGTAGCCACTAACGGCCACGCCTTTTGCGGCCTGTTTAAACGGCAGCGGCGGGTCGACCTTGATATTGGTATCGTTGCGCAGAAACCAGATGTTCAGCAGGCAATAGATGACCGCCAGCATGATGCCCGGAATAATGGTGGACAGGAATGCCGCGCCCACGGAGATACCTCCGGTGATTGAAAATACAATCATCGGAATACTGGGGGGGATCAACAGTGCCAGTACCGAAGAGCAGGCGACCAGCGCCGTGGCATGACCTGGCGGGTAGCCCTCACGGACCATGCGCGGAATCATGATCTGGCCAACCGCTGCAATCGCTGCCGATGAGCTACCGGAGATGGCGCCAAACAGGGCGCAGGTCAGTACGGTTACCGCGCCCAGGCCGCCTTTGATCCGGCCGACAAATGAGTTTACAAAATTAAGCAGCCGTTCCGAGATCCCGCCTTCCGCCATCAGCAGCCCGGCAAAGATAAACAGCGGCAGGGCGAGCAGGGCAAAACTACTGGCGGTTTTAAAGCCATGAGGAATCAGGAATGTGATGTCGTTACCGGTGGTAAATGCAAATGTGAGAGCGCCGATACCGAAGGCAAAGGCCACTGGGATTTCGATCAGAATCAAGGTGATCACAATTAGCATTGAGATTAAAAACAGAATCATCGCTTAAACCTCCTGGCTATTATGTTGAGATGTTATTTGGTGGTGTTCGGCTGGTAGCGGATCTTGGCTTCTCTGGCGCGCAGTTTTGCGCAGGCCACGGTATTCATTGATGGTTTCCAATAGGAAGTAGCCGATCATCATTGCAAAGCCGACGATCATGCTGGCGCTCCAGATGCCGCGGGGCCAGCGCATATTGGTGCTGACTCGCCCCTTTGTGATCTCTTTAAGGGCGTATTTATAGGCGAAGTAACCAAAGATACAGGCAGCGATCATGCAGATGATGGAACCGGTAAAACGTATGTACGCCACTTTTTGTGGGTCTTTGACCACTAGGCTGACAATACCGCCATGAATATGCTCACGTTGGCGTGTGGCATACCCCATACCGAGAAAATAGACCCAAACAGCCAGCAAAATGGAGACTTCTTCAATGCCAGTGAACGGGGATTCCAGTACATAGCGCATGATTACCTGTGCAAACACCAGAGCGGCTAGGCCTAGGCAGGTCAGCAGCATTATGCTGCGAAAAATCACATTGAGCAGTTGTTCAAAACGGACTAGATAACTCTCAACCTTAGTTTCAGACTGATCGGGAATCGCATGCAGATGGGGCGGAATAGGGTGTGAGCTGAGGTCAGGATCGTAATCATAGATCTTGGTTTCACCCACGGATGTTACAGGAGGGAGCTGATCATTGTGCATGACGCTGATCCTATCTTAGAATATCAGGGAGGTGTTCCCGCTGCCGGAACACAGCAGCGGGTGATGCCAAAACGTTAGGAGCCTGTCGGACTTAACACTGATCTACTGCGGAAAACCCGAATTTGGCCATATTTTCACGATCCTCCTCGTTAAATAGCTCGCTATTCGCCTCGGATGATCGAAAAATCTGCCTCAAATCGACTTTGGCCTAAATCAAAAGGCCCTCGCTACGATCGGCCAAGCCCGACAGGCTCCTGGCGTGGCTTCGAATCAGTTGATGCCAGCAATCTTGCGCATCATGTCCATGATTTCCGGCCCAACGGTTTTCTCCATGAATGGCCACTCTTTGGCGTACAGGATTTTTTTCGCATTGGCCATATCAGCAGAGCTCAACTCCACAACGTTGACGCCTGAATCCCGGACTTTTTCGAGGAAACCCGCATCGATCGCCTCTGCTTCATCCCAGATTTTGGTCATGGTTGCCTCAGAGGCTGCAAGCAGCTTGTTACGGTCCTGGGCTGGCAGATCTTCCAGCCAGGACTTGTTCACCACCCAGAAGGCATGTTCGAAGTAATCTTTGGTCAGGATGTAAGACTCGATCACATCACGCATCTGCCAGATTTCAACGGATGGGGCTGTCGCACGGGCATCGATGGTTCCCAGTTGCAGCGCGGTGTAGAGCTCAGAGAAAGGCATGGGTACCGGGGTAAAACCAAAGTTCTCAAAACGCTCGATACCGATTGGGATCGGGGGGACACGAATCTTGATCCCTTTGGCATCACCCGGGAAGCTGGTGGGTACCGCTTCCATGCCTTTGCGCATGGCGATGGAACCAAAACCGGTTGGAATAATACCCAATACCACCAGATCCAGGTCATTAAGGATCTCGTTGTAGACGTCGGTCATTTTACCGTTCGGGCCGTAGACCTCGCGCGCTTCCTTCCAGTCATCTACCACGTAACTCAGCCAGGATAGATCCAATCGGGCATCGTATTCAGAGGCTCCGAAGCTCATGGTCATTGGCACAACGCCATCCATGCTTTGTTCGAAGATGGAGGCCCAATCACCCAAGCCACCACCGGGATGGTAGTCGACCTTGATGTCCGCGCCCTCGTTCTTTAACTCATCCATGAAGGTGGTCGATGTCAGGTGAAAGATATGATCCGCAGGGTATGCGTGTCCCAGCATCAGCTTTTCACTGGCTTGGGCAGTCTGGATACTGGGAAGCAGCAGCGATGCGGCTAGCAGGCAGGATCCGACGAGGGGGGTGAATTTCGTTTTTATCATCTGTTAGAACTCCGATGTTATTTTATTTATGGATAGTTCGCCCCAAAGAAACCCGTATCGGGTTCCCGTTTGAGGATGAGCTCAGTCTGTACGCTCAATTACATTTGTTAAATTTAAAATATATTAAAGAAGGTTAAGTAATTACTTACCAAACATGAGCGCGGGGGGAACCGCTAAAGAGGGTTGAAGCATCATCGCTTCACGGGTTTGGGCAGGCTGCATAGTGGGACGCGTCAGCGATCCGGAAAGCAGGCATATAGAGAGTACAGATTTAGCGTGAGTCCTTATTGTCATAGTGACCTCTAGTATTTTTATTGTTATAACAACGCTTTGGTACGCATACAGGATCTGAGTGGGTAGCGGATAGAACCCTTGCCTGTCGTCGAACCAAACAGAGCAGCATGGAACAGACATCCCGAAGGTGAACTCAGTAGACCCAACCCTAACCAGATATATAGACCCAGCTTGTAACCTGTTGGTTTCATGGGGTGAGTGACGCTCGGCTGGTGCGGGTCGGGCAGCGTCCATGGCTTTAATCGGACGGTTAGATCAGACCGTACTATACGTAAGGATTGGATTGTGGGTTGGATTAGGGGTTGGATTAGGGCGTTCTCTGAACGCCTCAACTTGTTAGAGCAGCAACGGCAGAGATCGCCTGCGGGCAGGCTCCCACGGTGCTATAGCGTCTTGTCATTACGGTGTTCAAGGAACATTTGGCAACGGTAATCGCATATCAACAACTAACTCATACATAACCGACCGAAAAATCGCAGCCTATATACAATAAATGCGCATTTTTAGGACGTTTATAGCGACGTATTGGCAGCGCAGGCTGTTTTTCAACAACCTGCTGGGTCCAGCAGAGAACAGCCTGGACTAATGCATAGGCGCCTTAGGTCAGTTGCTTGATAATGTTGGTCAGACGGTCGATACCGGGGATAATTCGCTCGGTCTCGATAGATGAGTAACCCAAGCGAAAGAAGTTGAGCGGAGGGGATTCTCTCTGAAAGTAAATATCCCCTGATTCGATCACCACGCCATGTTCCAGAGCAAGGCGTTTCAGCTCTCTGGCATCCAGGTTTTCCGGGCCTTTGACCCAATAGGCCGAGCCGCCAAATGTCGGCGGGTTGGCGGATTCGGGTAGCCAGCGCTGCAGCGCATCCCTTACTGCTTTCCAGCGTTCTTCATAGACTTGTATCAGGCTGCGAACGAGAGAGTCGTGGTAACCACGGGAGAGGAATAGCCCCACCGCGCGCTGATTGTTCATGGGTGGATGGCGCAGCATCATCCGGCGGTACTCGCGGACCTCTCTGATCAGTTCTTTTGGCCCCACTAGGTAACCCATACGTAGTCCGGGGGAGAGGGTTTTAGAGAGACTGCCGATATAGATCACCCGATCATTCTCATCCAAGCTTTTTAGGGCAGGTGTTGGATTGGTTGCGAAGCTGGTTTCGCACTCGTAGTCATCCTCAATAATCAGAAAATCATCGCGTGATGCCTGCTCTAACAGCGCCTGTCTGCGGGCCATTGGCATTGTAACCGTCGTTGGAAACTGATGGCTGGGAGTGGTGAATATCAGATCGCAGTCGCTGAGTTGATCGCCCACGATCAGGCCATCGTTATCGATCTTCAGACTTTTTACCTGCGCACCTGTGCAATCTGCTATATGGGTCAGGTCGGGATACCCGGGTTCTTCCAGTCCGAAGCAGCTGTCCCGGTTGAGTAGAATACGCAGGATCATATAGAGCGCGTGTTGTGCACCGACGGTAATTAGAATGTCTTCCGGATCAGCCCAAACGCCACGTCGTGGCAATAAACGGGAGTGGATCTGCTCAATCAGCAGCGCATCGTCATCATCGTAGCGATCACCTGACCACTCGCTGATCGCCTGGATGGATACTGATTCTTTACAGCACTCACGCCAGTTATTGGCGGGGAACATCTTTGGATCCAGCTGACCATAGATAAAGGGGTAGGGGTAATCCTGCCAACGATTAACCTTATTCAGTTTGCGTGTACAGGGACGCAGTTTGAGGTGGTTATCCCAGTCAGGGCGACTGCCTGCGGCTATCTTGGTCTGACCCTCGTCCTTGGCTGAGCTTCTCAGTATCTCGTCATTGACGTAAAACCCAGCCCGTTCCCGAGATACCAGGTAGCCGTCATAGGTCAGATGCTCATAAGCGAGAATCACTGTATTACGTGACACGCCCAGCATTTCTGCCAGTTTTCGGGTAGAGGGCAGCGGAAGATCTGGTGGGATATGACCCTCGATAATTGCTTTGCTAATTTGTTCCCTGATCTGCGTCTGCAGGCTGGAATCGCTATCTGGAGAAAGATGGAACAGGTGGTGTAGCATGGTCTGTCTCCGCTGTTCGTCATTATTCACCAAGGACGAAATCAGGATTATTATTCTTATATTAAGCAACAGATTAAGGGGCGCTGATAACGATGCGTAGTATCAGCATCGGGTACCATATGGTACCAGTCTGGCGTGTAACCTGCCCAGCAGGTTACTTAGCGCTCCTTTGGTGCCGGCGCTGAGACACCTGCAGCCAGCGCTTTCACTGGTTAATCTGGGCGTCATCAGGCGTACCTGAACCTACGCCAAGAATGATTTTCGGCGATGTTTGCCACTATCGCGCTGACACTGGCTGTGTTGCCGCTGATCATCCAGGCCGCTAGCTCCACATCACCATGATGGCGGCCACCGCGATAAGCACTAACGACAGCATATCTTTAATGCACACCTTGTCTTTAAGCCAAAAAGTGGCAACCAGCAGGGTAAAGAAGACTTCGACCTGGCCTAAGGTTTTTACATAGGGCACGGCCTGCAGTGACATGGCGCTGAACCAGCCGATCGAGCCGATACAGCTGGTGGTGCTGGTGAGCAGGGTCAATTTAGGGCGAAGCCACAACGCCTTAAGCGTGTCTCTGTCTTGCGCTGCCAGATACGTTACCAGTACCAGGGTTTGAATCCCAATCACGCACACCAGCACCCAGGCCGCGCTATAGGGAAAAGGCACGTCTAAGCATAAGCTTGCTTCACGTATCCACAGCGACGTGAGCGCAAACGCCGTGCCGCAGCAAAGTCCCAGGCAGACCGTCTGCAGAGACAGGCTTTGCAGCCCTTGCTTGCTACTCATAAAAAACACCGCCAATGCTCCGACAACAACCCCGGCCCAGCCCAGCAATGACAGTGAGGTGCCAAAGAACAACACCCCCAGCACCGCAGCGACGATGGCCTCACTCTTGGCAAGGCCTGCGCCTATGGCAAAGTTTTGCAGTTTAAACAGCTTAACCATCAGACCCGTGGCCAGGATCTGCATGGCTGAAGCACCCGATACAAACAGCACAAACGGTTGGGTAAATTCGGGAATACCGGGATCATGCCAAGCGTACAGGGCGGATAAATAGACTAACGCAATCGGCCCTGCCCATAAAAAACGGGCAAGAGTCACCCCGGCCACGTTGACCTCTTTACTGAGGCGACTTTGACACGCATTGCGCCATGCCTGCATAAAGGCCGCGAGCAAGGTAAGCAGGATCCACATCTGTTAAAACTCCATCGCTCGAGGCGAACTGCATTAAGGTGGATATCCTACGTTAACTCTGAGAATAAGCGTGAAAAATTGACAGCGTTGAATATCAGGGGGGTAGGGGCCTGAGGTTGTTCTCTTTAAGCGGGCAACTCTACATTGCCTCAGGAGTGGGGGTGAGAAGAGTAGGCCGCATCATTATGATCTCCCCATCAAAGGAGCTGCCCTAAAGGGTCATCTTAAACAGGTCGATGGGCCCTCTGCGGCAGGGGTAGCGGCGCCTCGGTTTTTACCGCGCGTAAGCCAAAATTACTCTCGATGCCGCGTACCATGTTCAGTACCTGAACCTGTCTGACCCAGCGGTCATAGTCGCTCAGATCGCTGACCACCACCTCCAGCAGATAGTCCGCCGAGCCGGACACGGTATGGGCATTGATCACTGCGGGCATCGCGATCACCGCCTGCTCAAAACCGTGCACCGACTCGGCACTGTGGTCGTGCAGTTTGACCTGCACAAACACCGTCATCTCCAGACCGAGGGCGCTGCGATTGAGTTGCGGCCGGTAACCTTGGATCACCCCCTCGTCTTCCAGGCGACGCAGACGGCGCAGGCAGGGTGAGGGCGACAGCGCCACCTGCTCGGCGATATCGGCGTTGCTCAGGCGGCCATCCTGCTGCAGCGCCTTGAGAATGTTCAGGTCGGTCGGGTCGATAATAGGACTTAGGCTCATGTTGGTATTTTCTGCTTAATGTAGTTGGCTCCACGCAATAATCGATCAAAGACTACTGGCTTGGCAAGTCTATTGGCACGAAAGAACCTGCGCAATTACCGGATAATAGGCGCTCGTTATGACCTTTCAGGAGCAGATCAGGTGGATGTATACCGCGGTGAACCGGCCTTTAATTCTCAGGGTATCCTGGCCATGCTGGCGACATTGCTGATCTGGGTGGGATTTTTGCTGTCGCTGCGGGCCGAGAGCCAATCGTCGCTGACGCCTACCGATCTGGCGTTGATGCGCTTTGGCCTGCCCGCGCTGCTGTTTCTGCCGTTGTTGCTCCGGCGCCGAGCGGTGATTGGCGCCATCCGCTGGCGTTACGCGGCGATGATCCTGCTGGGGGGATTGCCGTTCTTCTATCTGGTCTCCCTGGGCAGTGGCTTTGCCCCGGCGGCTCATGCGGGGGCGCTGGTGCCGGGCACGGCGCCGCTGTTTGTGACCGGGCTGGCGGTGCTGGTCTTCAAAGAGCCGCTGCCGCGTATGCGGTAACCATCACCACCATTCTGTTGCTG
>SDWN01000198.1 GCA_004195305.1 Neptunomonas sp.
CTGCCCACTAACGACTTTTTTCCAGGTCGTGCCGACAGCCATCAGGGGATGGCGCAGTTACTGCTCGAGCGGGTTAAAGAATATGCGGGGCTGGATCACTGGCCTACCGAACTGCTTGACGCCCGCGAACAGCCGGACGAAGCCCCTCAGCGTCTGGCGCTGCCTGCACAGCGCGGTCAGCAACAACCGCTGCTCAGTCGAGACACTGCATCGCTGCCGGTTTACTTCAACCCAGCCCAGGTCAACAACCCCCAGGCGATGGTCAGCAGCTTCGCCCAGACCATTGCTAACACCCTGACCCAACAGGCTAATGAGCCGCCGCAGGTAACCGCAGAACAATGGCCGCTGTTGGTAGAGCTGGTTGCGATCTACCTGGGTTTCGGCATCCCCATGACCAACAGTGCCTTTGCTTTCGCCGGAGGCTGCGGCGGTTGCAGCACGCGCGCCGCGCAACGCCAGGCCTTTTTATCCCAGGATGAGGCATTGTTTGGCTTGGCGCTGTTCGCCACCCTGAAACAGATCGATCCCAAGGAGGTGTTACCGCAGTTAAAAGCGCACCTGAGGCCACTCTACAAGCGTGCCTGCCACCAGCTCAAGAATCATCTGCCGTTACCGCCACTCACCCAGATCACTCAACAGTGATCAGCCATCCAGCTCAAACGCTCCTGCGAGCGGTGGCCGTGTCTGCTCAGGCTGATTAACAGTTCAGTCATGGGCGCGGTCCACTGTTCGTGACTCAGCCTAACGATATCCTCAAGCCAGGTCTGCTCGGCCTGCTGTAGGCGTTGAAACGCGGTCGGAATACCCTGCAGGCTACCCAGCCAGCGATCGGCCAGGCTCGCGATAAACTCGCGATCCGGATTCCCCGCCTTGGGCAGCCCGCCTTCGCTGAGCACCTCCTGGCGAAACGCCTCCAGCAACTGTTCGCGCTCGCTGGCCAGCTGGCGCAACTCGTCAGCGATAGGCTGAGCCAGCGCATCCAATCCGGCCAGATCGCGGTAGCGATCGGCCAACTCCAGCCCACGGCCAGAGATACCATAGAGCATCACATCATGTTGTTGATCCAGCACCGATCTGTCCTCTTGTTGCTGTTTACTGTTAATTCGGAACAACGCCGCCCCGGCCCTCGCAGGGGTCAGAACCCGTAACGCCCGGGGCTCGATCTGAAACGCCACCGGCGTGTGCCCAAAGCGCTCACCGTCTGCGGTGACCCTCAACCGCCGCCGGGTTACTATCCGGCACTGCTGCAGTAGCTCTACCCGCACCAGCTTGCGATCCAGCGGGCGCCCCAAGCGCGCCGCCAGCCAGGCCAGCAATACTTTTGCAAGAGGCCGCGCCCGGACCGCCACCAGAGTCAGCGCCGCGGTGTTAAACCCCGCGCCATCGATCTGATGGCCACCGCCGAAATAGGGGCCATTGGCCAGCGCGATCTCCAGCCAGCGGCCATAAAAGACCTCACCATCGGCTTCAATACGGGCACTGAAACGGCGTCGCCCGGCGATGATCTTAAGCAACTGGCGCAGATAGCTGTACCCCCCCCAGAAGCGCTTATGCTCACGCCCCAGCGACCAGGCGACCTCCGCGCCGAGGCCGATGTGGGCGACATTCAAAAACACTCTGCCGTTAAGCCGCCCGACATCCAACGGCCGTAACCGACCAGCGCCGAGCAACAGACAGGCCTGATCTGGGTCGCTAGGGATCCCCAGACTACGGGCACAGTCGTTGGCCGTTCCGGCTGGCAGCAGGGCGAGCGGCCAGTCATGTTCAACACAGAGCTGGGCCACCGCGTTCAGGGTTCCGTCGCCGCCTAATACCAGCACCCGGTCGTCCGGATTCATCACCCTGAGTAATGCCCCTTGCCAGCCGGGCTGGGTCAGATCAAACACCCCAGCCAGGCTGATGGCATGCCGCTCCAGCGCATCACGCCAGCGGTTATAGCGCTGCGGATTGGAGAGTAGCTGCTGATGTGAAACCAGATGATAGATCACGTCAAACGGGTCCTTGGGTTGTGCATCGTCTGCTGTTAAGCAGGCTATTGGCGGTTAAGCACGCTTAAAGGAGAGCCCTTTAGCCTCCCGATTTTTTAACCCTATAACCCTCTGCCTGTAACAGCTCAACCATCAAATCCCGTTGATCGCCCTGGATCTCGATCACGCCCTCCTTCACCGCGCCGCCGGTACTGCTGCGTTGCTTGAGCCTCTTGGCCAGCTGCTTGAGTTCGGCCGAGGCCAACGGCACCCCGCTGATCAACGTCACCCCTTTTCCCTTGCGCCCCTTCGTCTCGCGACTGACGCGCACAACACCGTCCCCGGACGGTACCGTCTCCTGGCCACAGCGACACTGGGCGACCGCCTGCGCACAACCCGGACACATCCGTCCCTGGTCGGTGGAGTAAACCAAACCGCCAAAGGCGTTCGAACGTTTTGACATGATCATTCCTGCTCTCTTGTAGTGCGGACCTGTCGTGCAGGCGTTAGTCATCGCGGACCCGACCACGCAGCGATTTAGTCTTGCTGTGCTGGGTCTTACTGTCCATCCGCTTGCGTTGCGAGCTGCGGCTGGGCTTGGTCGGCCGCCGCTTCTTATCGACATGACCGGCACTGCGTATCAATTCCGCAAGCCGCTGCAGCACAGCCTCGCGATTCTGCTCCTGAGTACGGTACTGCTGCCCTTTGAGTACGATCACACCTTGCTTGGTAATGCGGCTATCCGACAATGCCAACAGACGGGTCTTGTAGAAATCCGGCAGCGAAGATGCGCCTATATCGAAGCGCAGATGGATCGCCGAAGAGACCTTGTTGACGTTTTGACCGCCAGCGCCCTGCGCCCTGATCGCCGTTAGCTCGATCTCAGCGTCGGCCAGTACAATGGTGTTACAGATCGGCAAGCTCAATGCTCATTCACCGGAGTGATCTCCATTCGCTCATTGTCGGCGATACTCACCTGCCGACCGTAGAGGGTGATAAAACTGCGTCCTTCGAGATCGCCCTTATAGGCCTGATACTCCACCACCTCGCCAGTTACGGCGCTGATTACCCGCACCTGCATCAGAGTGCGATTATCCAGCCAGCGTGACCCCATAAACAGCGCCGACGCCAGCAGCGACAATACGCAGAGCCCCAGCGCCAGCATCCGCACCGGCGAGCGTGAAGTAGGGCGACGCTCGGCTGCCACCTCGATCACCCGTAGCGATTCGGTGGGGCGATTACGCTTAAAGCGGATAAATAGATAGCAGCCAAAAATGACCAGCGCGGTAACAAGAATTTTAGTCAGCATTGTTATAAATCTTCAAAAGAGCCCATCATCGTGTGTATGCCCGGACAGCAGCAATCATCATAACACGCACCCAGACCGGATCCTGCCAGAGCGTTAAGATCGCTGCTCACTCACGCGTGGTCCACTCAGCCAAGACACCATGGCTTGCGTCAAATACTTGCCATAACAGTTCCCCCCCGCTATCCGGCCGCGATAAGCGACGGGACGGATCGCCGCGCTCTGGCCGACATAGCCACCCCTCACTGCCACGCACCTCTGGCTACCGCCGCAACAGGCCAACACCCTTACCGGCGCGACTAAAATAGCCGATAGACGTGTAACGCAGGGCCTTATGATCTTCACCATGGATATACAGGTTGTAAATCCAACATCTTTATCAGCCCGGAGGATTCTGGGCACCCTGGGAATTTTCGGCGATCATAACGGCAATAAGGGCTCATTTCCTCCGAAAACGTGCCATACAAACGCAACCCTGCGAAATTATCTTGATATCCGCTGCCATCTGCGGACTAGCCGAACCGCTTCCATTGCATTAGCATCCCGGCATCGTGCTGATCACCTTATGGAACCTTAATGTTTATCGTCCTCAAACAAGGCGCATACTTCGCCCGCCAACATGCCCAACCGCTGCTATTTATCGCCGTGCTGCTAAGCCTGCCAGGCTGGGCCATCGAATATCTACTGAACAGCCCAGCCGCAACGCCAGAAGCCGAGATCAATGTCCAAGGACTAGGGACCAGCATGTTCCTAGTGGTGATGGCGGTGATTCAATTCGCCGCGGCGATGATCTACATCCATCACCAGGTGCTTGGCCGCCCGGTCAGCGCGCTCCAGGCAATATCGATGGGCGCCAGCCGACTGGGGCCGCTGCTGCTGATCAACATCCTGATGTCGCTGGCGATCGGCATAGGGCTAGTGCTGCTGATCCTGCCCGGACTCTATATGGCGTACAAGCTACTGTTCGGTGAATTTTACCTGCTGTTTCACGGTCAACGCTCGTTACAGGCACTACGCTGCAGCTACCGGGACAATACCGACCTAAGCGATAAACTGCTGCCGCCGCTGTTGTGCTGGGGGGGCCTGGTCGGCAGCGTATCGATTGCTCAACTGCTGCTGTTAGACCAGGGGATGGATCCGCTATTGATCAATCTGGTATTTGAAGCGTTTACACTCGCCTTAATGCTGTGGGGCTGGGCGATCATGTACCGGCTGTATCAACTTTATATCGCGCCCCTGGCGCCGCCCCACACGCCCGCCTCGGTAGCGGCAGAACAACCTAACACGGCGGAGACTAAAACGGATCGACCCTCAGCCGCCGACCACACCGACCCCGAGCCGCCTAAACAGGAGTAAATGATGAGTATCGACGACCGTAACCGAGGCCTTAACATCCGCACTCAAGTGATGGGGGAAACGCATGTGCAGCGCGCCCTCGGCAACAGCACCGAACTGACTCAGCCGCTGCAGGAGTGGATCAACGAACACGCCTGGGGATCGACCTGGCAGCGCGAGGGGCTACCCCGCTCAACCCGCTCTCTGGTCACCATCGCCATGTTGACCGCACTCAAGGCACCGACCGAACTCAAAGGCCATGTACGCGGAGCCCTGAATAACGGCTGCAGCGTCGAAGAGATCCAGGAGGTGCTGCTGCACTCTACCGTCTACTGTGGCGCACCCGCAGCGCAGGAGGCCTTTCGTGCCGCCCAGGAGGCGATAGACGCCTGGCAGCAAGAGCAACGCCAAGAGTAACAGTAGCAGCACTAGAAACAGCGGCGCTAAATCCGCTCAGTAACCACGTTCAATATCGACCTGAAATCTGAGGGTTAGACCCTGCTTCCAACGGCGCAGGTTGTCGATAAAGATCGGCGCGATATCCTCGGGAAAACTGGACGCGGCCGTGTGGCTGGTAATGTGCAGATTGGGCGTAGTCCAGAACGGATGCCCTTGGGGGAGCGGCTCCTGTCGGAACACATCCAATACCGCCGCTGCGATCTGCCCCTGCTCCAGCGCCTCGACCAGCGCCGTATCGTCGATCAGATCCCCTCTGCCGGCATTGAGTAGCAGCGCTGTCGGCTTCATCTGCGCCAATACCGCCGCACCGACCAGATTACGCGTCTGCGCCGTACTCGGTAGAGTACAAACCAGATAATCGACCTCGGCTGCCATCTCCAGCAGCTGCTCGGACAGATAATGCTGCTCCACTAACCCCGCCGCGGGAAGGCTCCGCGAGCAGCCCAGCACGCGCATCCCAAACTGGCGGGCTGACCGAGCCAGGTGCTCGCCGATACTGCCCAACCCCAACAACCCCAGCGATTTACCCCGGAGCGTGCCGCTGCGCTGTTCGTGCCAGCGCTGCTGTTGCTGTGCCTGATGATGCGTCAGCACTTGGCGCTCATGGGCCAACAGGTAAGCGAATACATACTCCGCCATCAGTGGCCCGAAGATACCGCGAACATTGCTGAGCACCGGCGCAGGCTTCGGTAGACACTGCAGCGGTCCAATCAGCGGTGCCACTCCCGCCCAGCTGGACTGAACCCAGCGCAGCAAGGGCATTTTATCGAGCAATGGCAGAAGCAGATCTGGATCACCCAGCAGGATCTCGCGATCACTACAGAGCGATAGCGCCTGTGCCACGTTGTCGACCGACACCAGCACGAACTCATCGGCTAACGGCGCCAGTAACTGCCGGTAGCACTCTGCATCAGCACTGACCAATAACGCTTTTGTCAACGCCATGGAAGTAACCCTCCTTGTACCCCTGTAACTGCATTATCTTCCATCGTCTCAGTTCCTCAGTTCGATACCCGATCCACGCACTGACAGGAAAGCGGCTGGCTACAAGCCCCGGAATACGCAACAGACAGCTAAAACAAAAAAGGCGCATCATAACTGATGCGCCTCCGCGTGTGCCCGCTCACAGCCTTAAATAACGCAGCCGATCAATCCTCGTCGAGCTCGCCCACCGCAGATAAGCCATCGATAATGGAGCGCATACTTTCCAGTCGCTGCTCCAACAGCGATCGGCTATCCTCGTCGGCCTCTTTGACCCGTGTATCCTGTTCAATCAGGCCTGACATCAG
>SDWN01000207.1 GCA_004195305.1 Neptunomonas sp.
ATAGCGATAGCAACACCCAGTGCCAGAGTGACCATGATCGGGTACATAAAAATGCCCCCGTTTTGAATAAAGCGAACAATGACGTCGAGCGTATCCATAGCTTAAACAACCTTACGAGTCTTAATTCGTCTCGAGGGGAGCAGCAGAGGCAGCTTCCGTTTGCCGAGGTGACTGACCTCTGATTCGGGTTTAGAGATGGCCTTGGCGATCAGAAAAACCGGCGGATATTATAAATCATCTCGCCATGCGAGAAAAGCGCTTAAGGGCTGCTTTCAGGCTTGGCTGAGGGGCAGCTCCACAATTTAACTTGATAATCGGTCATAGGTTGGCCTGTGTCGCAGGGGGTCAGGGGGCTCAGGATCGGTTCTTTCATGACGGGGGTAGCAGGCATTGCTGGCATTTGCTCTTTCCAGGGGGTGATGTAGAGCACTTGGGGTAGCTCCTGATCACCGGTAATGGTCATGCCCTCCGTGGGCTCAAGCGCTGCAACCGTGCTGCTGAAGAGTACCGTGGTCAACAATCCAAACCTTGTGAACAGCTTGCGGATCATCAGTTGCCCCCCTGTAGCATCCGTTGCTGCAGGTCTTGCAGCCACAGCTTAACCTTTTTGGCCGTCTCGTCCTCTGGTGCTAATTCAAGGTAGCGCTGGTAGTGATCATGGGCATCGTAAAAAAATTGCAGGTAGATATCGTACAGGATAGCGAGGTTGAGGTGGGCATCAGCAAAGTCGCTGAATAAGTGCCAAATTATACCAGGCACCTGCAATTTCAGGATCCTCTTTCAGCAGTTCTTGCAAGGTCTGCTGGGCGGGGGGCAGTTCACCCTTGCGCAGCAGGGCGATGGCTTGCTGGTAGCGCAGTATAATCGCGGGGCTGAATTGTCGCGGCTGACCTTGCGCTTGTGGCAGCTCGATCTTGATCGGCTCGGCACGTCTGGTATGAGTGCTGGTGCAACCGCTGAACAGGCTGAGGAGTACGACAGCAACGGCTAGTCGGGTTGGATTATTCAAGGGCATCACTGTACTCCGGTACCCGTTCATCTTTAGCGTAGCGGGCTGGCATCATCTGTCGTAGTTGGGTAAGACTGCTGGCAATGCCCGGGGTGTAGATATCCTGAGAGATCCGACCGACGTTGATCTCGTGCAGGCTGATCGCTTGATCTTCGAAAGGCAGGGCTTGCTCTTCGAGCAAGATATCGTATTGCTCCAGCGCCAGGTCGTCGAGTTCTTCAGGGCGCTCGGATGACATCAGCGCCTCGGCGAACTCTTGATACAATTGGCCGATCAGCGCAGTGGCCAGGGTGCCTTGGGCCGATAGGCCGAAGTTGCTGGTCTGGGTCAGATAGCGAATGCTGGTCTGCATCGATTCACGTTTGCGTGGCAGGCTTTTATCCAGTGGTAGATCCAGTGGCCGCGACTGGAATTCTGCCATCGCTTGCTTGCCTAGTATCAGTGCAGCATCTGAGGCGATAAACAGACTTCGATCGGTGTTGATCTCTTCCCCTGTGGCGGTGCTGGCTTTTATTTCAGCAGCGACCATCGCCTCAAGCCAGTGTTGCAGAGCTTTGCTATTATCGCCCTTTTTAGCGAGCTGATAAAGTTTCAGGCGGGCCTCCATTGCCGGTTCGTGCGGGTTGGGGAACGCTTCAATGTAGTGTTCGTAGGCCAGAATCGCGCGGTTGTGCTTATTCGCCTTTTCCTGCAGTGTTGCCGAGCGCCACAATGCATCACGGCCAAGCGCCGAGGTACCTTCGCGTTCGAAGATGCGCTGCAGTACTTGAGCGGCGGCAGGCCAGTTTTCAGTCTGCTCGTAAGCAACTACCCGTTTGTCGTCGATCGTGACTTGAAGTGGATGCCCTGGGTAGTCCTGGCTGAAGCGTTGCAGGGCCGCGACAGCTTCAGGCCAGCGTTCGAGTTTTAGTAGTATCGTGGCTGCGTCAAAGTCAGCCTGGGGCAGGATATGTGCACCCGGTACGACCTGGCCCAGGCGTTGGTAATGCTCCAGTGCGATAATCGGAGATCCGTCTCGCTGTGCTTGTTCGCCCTGTTGATAGATCGACTCGGCGAGGCGTCGTACCAGTGGTTTGCGTTCAGCCGCTGTCGTGACTAATCGTAGTAGCTGTTGGTAATCCTGCTCAGCATTCTGATACTGCTCTATTTCAAAAGATGCGTGGGAGCTGACTCGCCAGAGGCGCTGCAGGGTCGCATCGTCCAGGGTGGTGTTGTTCAGTTGTAGGGCACTGACAGTGGCTATCGCTTGCTGGTATTCATTTTGAGTGAATAGGTCCTCGGCTAGCTTAACCAACGTTTTAATGGCGTAGATGGAGCCGGGGAAGGATTCGCTGAACAGTCGGCCCTCATCGATTCCCTGTTGGAGCCAGTGATTAGCATCGGCGCTGTTCTTCGCAGCGCTCAGATAGAGATCTTGATAGGCGAGCAGGACCGCATAACCTGCCTCTGCGCTTCGGGAGTAGTCGGGGTGTTGATAGGCGACCTGTTTGTAGGTGGCTGCGGCTTCAGGGATCTGGTTGGTTTCAGTCAGTGCCTCAGCTTTCATAAACAGCATATCAGGCATGCGTGGGTCATCGGGGGTGGCTTGCGTGAACTGTTCGTACCAGGTCAGAGCCAGTTGGTAATTATGTTGACGTAGCGCTTGGCTTTCGGGGCCTGTCTTGCTCTGCTGGGCCAGGGCATGGTCGCGCTGGGCCAGCTTTACCAGATAACCCGCCAGGTATTTCCTTATTCGATCACGCTGAGCAGGATCGGCTTGTATCCATGTTTGGGAGTTAATCCCGAAACGCTCGATGAAATATTCCCTTGCTGGCCAGGCCTTGCTGGGAAACCCACCATCGGTGTAAGCCGAAATAACCCGGGATTGCAGTTCAGGAGCATCATCAGAGTCCGGAAAGCGTAGGACCATCTCGCTGAAGATATCTGCGGCGTCGGTATAGCGGTATTTGTATTCAAAGTAGGCCCCTAGGTTCAAGTACACTTGGAACTCGTAGGGCTTAGGCTCCGCTTGACTGAAGTACTGTTGTACCGAACGCGTGCCGTCCATATAGGCGAAGGTCAGCGCGATCACCCTGAACGTATCGTCCAGCAGTGCCTTGCTGGCCTTTGCATTAGTCTGCTCATCGGCTGAGACCGCTGGGTCCGGCTGTTGCCAGTGGCGCTCGACCAGGATAAAGAAGCTGTCCAGTGCTTCCAGGTACTGGCTCTGTTTAAAGGCCGACCATGCCAGCTTATAACGGGCTTTGTCGATAAACTGTGTGTTGTTGTCGCTGTCGATCAGCTGTTGGTAAGACTCTGCCGCCAGGTCGTAGTCACGGGACCTGAATTCCAGCTCGGCGATCCGGAACCGGATCTCGGCTAGCAACAGCGGATCGGGTCCGGCGTGAATGAGTTGTTGCAGCGCCGCAAGGCTCTGGTTAGGTTGGCCGCTAATCTCGTAGCCCTTGGCCAGCTGGTAGTAGATTTGTGCCCTATTAATTCTGGGGTCGGGACGCTCAAGCAGTTTCAGATACAGGCGGATAGCGCTTTCAGGGCTGATGTCGGCGCGCGCTGGAATCAAATCACCATTGAGGACCTGCTCGCTGATCAATAATGTAAGGTCTGCCAGGTGGCGCAGTGCCTGATTTTGCACGGAGCTGTTGAGGGCGTTCTCGGTCAGCATTTGTAATGCACTCAACGCCAACTCGTAAGGGGGCTTAGTCACCGCTGGTAGCACGCTGGGCTTGGCTTGGCCTGGTGTGAATAAGTGCTGCTGTTCGGACTGGTCGAACTGATGAGAGCGGGGGGCTGCCAACGTTGAGAGCCAGAGCAAATGGTTCTCAAGCTCTGCTAGCATCTGGGTCGGCTCAAATTGCAGAGACTTGGCCAGGGCTGCAATCAGCAGATTTTTCTGCTTAACAAGTTTCGCCTGCATGGCAATGGCACGTCGCTCAATCTGGGGGAGCTTGGGCAAATTCTGTTCGGCCCTGATCTCTTCGAGCGGTTCCCACCAGCGATGTTTAAAGGGGGTGCCGGTGTGCCAGATCGCTATGCCATCGAGTAACACATAGCGCTCCGACCATGGCTGTGGTTGCCCTACCAGTCCGTTGAGACGGTTTTCCAGTACCGCTATGCCTGGATCGCCTTGCAGAATAGCGTCAGGCAAGCGGGTGCCTATATTGGGGGTTGAGGCTCTGAATTTCTGTAGTTGGTTGTTGAGGTGATATCGGCCCTTCTCGAACAGTTCCAGCGCGGGTTGGATGAAAGGGGTCTGGTCGCTTAGTTGATTCAGCAGAAAGTTATTACGCTCAATCTCGCTGAGTAGTAAGCGTGAATCCTCACTCAGAAATGACTCCAGTTCAGGAGCCGGGTCACCGCTCTGACGCTGTGCAAGCTGCTCCATGAAATCCAGAGAATTCACATATTTAACCTGCTTTAGAAAGTCGCCGCGCTGTTGTTGCAGAGGGGGGATCCACTCGCCAGCAAGCACGGCTGCCTGTGTATGGGCGCCCTGACGCCGCAGCTCTTCGAGCAGCAGAATATTGATTTTGCTGAGCTGCGGCGGTGACTGCTGCGATTGCTTGAGGAGTAGGTCCAGACGGCTCTGCTCATCGGCATTGCTGAGAAGGATATGGTTTTCTACCTCTTGTTTGAGGCTGAACAGGGGGGCTGAAGGGCTAAAGTCTTGCAGTAGATTAAGCGCTCTGTCGGGTTGTCGGGTCAGACTGTAAGCGCTCAGTAAACGTGCCCGATCAACCAGTCCAGTATCTTCCAATGCAGAATTGTTTTGCAGTTGTTGGGTCAGGGCGAGAGCTTGGCTGGTTTGACCGTTGTTGATGAGTGCCAGTGCCTGATTGTATTCAATCAAGGCTGATATCCCCGAATCCGCAGTTTCTGCTAGGGCTGAAGTTTCCGAATCCGCAGTTTCTGCTAGGGCTGAAATTTCCAAATCCACAGTTTCTGCTAGGGCTGATATTCCCAAATCTACAGTCTCTTCTGCGCTGCTAGCCAGCTGCTGCAGGCGCATTTTCGTAACCTGTTGTAACAGGGTTGCACTGTCAGAGATTGCCGCGCCGAGTGGTTGTTGCAGCTGGCTGAGGCCGTGCTGAGAGCCCAGCCAGTCTTTACGTTGATAGGCTTTCATTGCCTGTATCAACCAGAGGCGGTTGAGTTCAAATACAGTCAGGTGCTTTTCTGCCAGGGTTCTTGTGGTTCGATAGTTTCCGACGGCTTCTGAATGACCCAAGATCAGTCCTTTGAGCAGCGGCTTGCTCTGCTGCTTTGCGGAAAGCCAGCTCTCGAAAAACTGTTGGCGTTGGTCCCATTGCAGCAGATGCTGGGCGTCATCCATATCGATATGTTCGGCCTGAGACAGGGGGGCTATCAGGGTTAGGCCGAGGGCAATCGCTATCCGGTAAGTTGTTTTGAGGAAGATTATCAAGGTTATTACCATTCCGTTACTTCAATGTGACGAAATTGATTGTCAAGCTTCAGGAACAAAGGTTTGTCGCCCTTATGAATCACTTTTTCCGCTTCGACAAAGCGATTCCCCCCTAACGCCAGTCCGTAGATGCGGACCTTGATGACATGTTCACCACTCGGTAGCAAGGTTATAAACATGGGTTGAACGGCGCGGTAATGCGCCAGCAGTTCTACCTTTTCCATCGGGAACTTGAACGTTTCGATCAGCTCATCGTCAATATAGAATTCGGCGTAATGGAGGAATATACGCGCCCCCTGAATCTGCGAAAACATCACCATAACCAGGTCATTCACCGGGAACAGAATGGAGTGTTCGGTCAGGTATAGGTCAGTGAGCAGGCTTGATGCCTCGGTCTGCAGGCTGCGGCTCTGTTTTAATAGCAAACTGTTATCTGTTGTAGGTGCGGCGTGGCCAGGCAGGCTCAGTGCGCAACACAGGATGAGGGTGGACAGGGTTAAATTCGGGCGATAATGTTTCATCCGCGCTAACATCTCTGCTGACTAATATTCATCGCAGTCGCCCGTCGGCGACAGGGTTGCGGTGCTAGCTTGCACAGGGTATGCAGGCATCTCATAGCGCAGCACCACAGGCGTGACCCGAGGCCCAGGCCCATTGGAAGTTATAGCCTCCGAGCCAACCGGTCACATCCACCACTTCGCCGATAAAATAGAGCCCGGGCAGGCGCTTGGCCTCGAAGGTTTTGGAGGATAGTTCGTCGCTGTCGATGCCGCCCCGGGTAACTTCGGCGGTGCGGTAGCCTTCGGTGGCGTTGGGTTTGATCTGGAAACGGTGCAGGCGCTGTTGCAGCTCGCTTCGGTCCTGTTTGAGGAGTTGGCTTAGCGGCTGCTCGGCGCTGGCAAGCCCTTCGCAGATGCGTTCGGCGAGCCGTTTAGGTAGCGCCTGGCCGAGGGCGTTCTTGAGTGCCTGGTTGGGCCGGAGCAATGTTTGCTGTTCGAGCAGTTCCGCGAGGGGCTGCTCGGGGGAGAAATCGATCCAGATCGGCTCGCCAGGCTGCCAGTAGTTGGAGATCTGCAGCACCGCCGGGCCGGAGAGTCCGCGATGAGTAAACAGCAGGTCGCGTTTGAACGCCGCGCCACAGGCCGCATGGATCTCAACAGGGAGGCTGAGGCCCGATAAGGGGCTGAGTCGCTGCTTGTCTTCGACGTGCAGAGTGAACGGCACCAGTCCTGCCGATGTGGGGGTAATGCGCAGGCCGAATTGCTCGGCGACCCGATAACCGATTGCCGAGGAGAGCTTCGGGATCGACAGACCACCACTGGCAACCACCAGGGCGTTGGCGCTAAAATTCTGCTGCGGAGTCTTGACCAGAAAGCGGCCATCGGCTGAGCGTTCAACGGCGCAGACCTCTGCCTCCAGGCTTAGTTCGACCCCAGCCCAGTCGCACTCTGTAAGCAGCATTTCGACCAGCTGTTTGGCTGAACCGGTGCAGAATAGCTGGCCGTGATCGCGTTCCTCGTAGTCGATCCCATGGCGCTCAACGAGCTCGATAAAATCCTGAGGCTGATAGCGGGCCAGGGCGGACTTGACGAAATGCGGATTGCTGCAGAGGTAATGGCTTGGATCGACCTGCCGATTGGTGAAGTTGCTCCGGCCGCCGCCGCTGATCAGGATCTTTTGTCCGGCTTTAGGGGCGCTGTCGAGCACCCGCACTTTTTTCCCGCGATAACCAGCCTGGGCTGCGCACATTAGCCCGGAAGCTCCGGCACCGATGATGATGGCATCGTAATGCTGTTGGCTGGTATTCAAACCGCGGTTCCTCGATCGGAAAAACCGCGATTATATGTCAGCCAGTGGCAATGGACTAGGGCTTGGTGTTTTTTGGCGCAGAGCTGTCAGGTGCAGATGTGCTGCTCTTGGCCCTGGTTTTGTCAGGCACGGCAATGGGCATGGAATAGTAGCTGCCGGTCTTGGTACTACTGCTGGCGCCGTATATTTTTACTTGGACATACTCGACACCCTCCGGTGGGCGCTCTCCATAGCTGGGTACGCCGTTACTGTCGATCCATTTATAGACATCGGTTGCGGATGCGCTCAGGGGAACACAGAGTGTCAGCATCAGCGAACTTAAAACGGCAATTTTCATGCGAGCATCCCTTGGTTGCGGTAGATTGCACAGTGCGCCCTATCACTGTCGCTTAAACGGGTGTCAGTTTCCAGTCAATTAATATCCCTTGTTGCGGTTTTAGGCCTTTTGCTAACGTTTAGAAAACGATGCTTTAGAGGGTTTAGTCGATAGTTCAGATGAAAGCTTAGACGAAAGTTTAGTCGTTGTTGGGCGCGAATTCGCTGCTGTGATCACAGCAGTGCTAATCAGTCTTGTTCTGAAATTCACACAGATCTTCGATCAAACAGGCCCCGCAACGAGGTTTGCGGGCGATGCAGGTGTAGCGTCCGAGCAAAATCAGCCAGTGATGAGCGTCGAGCAGGAACTCGCTGGGGATGAATTTTAAAAGTTTCTTTTCAACCTCAAGCACGTTCTTCCCCGGTGCTATTCGGGTGCGGTTAGCAACCCTGAAAATATGCGTGTCGACAGCCATGGTCGGCTGGCGGAAGGCGGTGTTGAGCACCACGTTGGCTGTCTTGCGACCGACTCCGGGTAACGCCTCGAGTGCTTCGCGGTTGGCTGGGATCTCGCTGCCGTGAAGTTCAACCAGCATCTGGCAGGCCTTGTAGACGTTGGCCGCTTTGGCGTTATACAACCCCAGAGTCTTGATATAGCTCTTGAGGCCGTCGACACCGAGTGCCACGATCGCCTCGGGAGTGTTAGCGACAGGGAACAGCTTGGCGGTGGCCTTGTTCACCCCGACATCGGTGGATTGCGCCGACAGGGTAACCGCCACCAGCAGTTCGAAGGGGGTGCTGTAGTTGAGTTCGGTTTCGGGGTGCGGGTTGTCATCGCGCAGGCGGGCGAAGATCTGCTGGCGTTTAACTCTGTTCATCGCCTTAAGTCCGGGGCTGTGGCTGCATGATCAGCCGGTGACGCGGGCCCGCTGGGTGGCGGACGTTGCGATGACTACCGGTTTGGCACGCTGTTTGAGGCGTGCATCGATAATGTTTTTGGCAGCGATGATCAGTCCCATGCCGACGAAAGCGCCGGGGGGCAGTACCGCAAACAGAAAACCGGAGTAGTCGTCGATCAGGGTCAGCTTCCAGGCTGCGGCGGCAGGGCCAAACAGCAGTTGCATGTCGGCAAACAGGGTGCCTGAGCCCAGGGCCTCGCGCATGGCGCCGAGCAGAATCAAAACCAGGCTGAAGCCGAGTCCCATCATCAAGCCGTCAAGCATCGCCGGCAGCGGAGGGTTTTTACGCGCGAAGCCATCGGCACGGCCGAGAATGGCGCAGTTGGTTACGATCAGCGGAATGAAAATGCCGAGAATCTCGTAAAGTTCGTAGGTCATCGCCTGCATCAAAAGTTCGACGCAGGTGACCAGCGAGGCGATGATCATGACGAATGCCGGCAGCCGAACCGTGCCCGGAACCAGATTGCGGATCAGCGACACGCAGAGGTTGGAGCCGATCAGTACCAGGGTGGTTGCCAGCCCCAGACCGAGGGCGTTGACCACTGAACCTGTGACTGCCAGCAATGGGCAGAGTCCCAGCAGTTGCACCAGCGCCGGGTTGTTGTGCCAGAGACCGTCGAGGCTGATCTTGCGCAGCTGTTGTAAGGATGGGGTGCTGCGGGGTGGTGGAGTGCTCGCGGTTGTATCAGTCATGAGCTGAATCTCCAGTGGCAACGGGGTCTGTGGCGGGTGCAGGAGTGACAGGTAACGGCTGCAGCAGCGCAGCACGGTGCTGACGGAAGGTCAGAATTGCTTGTTTGACGCCATTGACCACCGCCCTGGGGGTGATGGTCGCACCGGTGAATTGATCAAACTGGCCACCGTCCTTCTTAACCGCCCAGCCGGGATCTTTGTCGCCGTTGAGCTGGCTGTCGTTAAAGCTCAATATCCAGTTAGATTTCTTGATATCGACCTTATCGCCCAACCCAGGTGTCTCCTGGTGCCGCAATACCCGCACCCCGGCAACGCTCTCATCGCTGCGGATACCGACGATCAGATCGATGTTGCCACTATAGCCGCCCGTGGCAATCACCGGCAGGATCACGGTGTGCACGACACCGTTGCGGCGTGCGCGGTAGAGCTGGACCGGTTCGGTGTAGCCCAGGGTTTCGGCCCGGTCGAGGCGGTGGCTGTCATGCAGCAGGTCGTTGTCGTGTTGATCTTGCGGGACGATCTGAAACAGAGCCCGGGCACGCGCCTGTTCACGATTGGCGGCTATCTGCTCGCGGGTCGCCGACTGGGCCAGCGCAATCGCGCCTGCGGTCAGGACGGCAAAAGCACCCAGGGCCAGCGCGTTGTGCCGCATAGCGCCGTTTATCGTTGCTCCGACGCTGCTCATCGCTTGCTCCCAGTGCCGCGTTGGGCCTGCTTGTGTCCGAAGGTGCGTGGGCGCGTGTAGTGGTCCAGGAAGGGCGCGCAGAGGTTCAGTAGCAGGATGGCGAAGGCGATCGCGTCCGGATAGTTTCCCCAGGTGCGGATCAGGTACACCAGAATGCCGATGCTGGCACCGAAGATCAGCTTGCCTTTGTTGCTGTCTCTTATACACATCT
>SDWN01000418.1 GCA_004195305.1 Neptunomonas sp.
TATCCCAGTAAACGCCCACACGAATTGCATGGTCGATTTGTTAAAGAGCGGTGCTTGGTGCCTCGTGGGCTGTCTCAAGCGAGGAGCGTATTTTACACTGCATCCCCAAGTAGTCAACGCTTAATTTGCGCTGTTTTCCGAAGCGGTGAAACTAAACATTGCTTCGAAAAACGCGTCCTGAAAGTGTTTAAAGACTCTCTGGACGCTGACTTCGTTGCCGCCTCAGCGGTAACGAGGGGCGCATTCTACAGACCCCTGCGCTGTGGTCAACGGCTTTTGCGAAATAGTTTTATCAACGCCAGCACAGAAAACCTAACCTGCTCTATTTCCGTTTATTTTTCTTCTTAGACTTCTTAATAAACAACGCCATACGATCTTTTTTCTGAACCTGACGACGTGTTAATTCAACCTTATGCCCTTCAAATGGGTTTTTACCCGATTTGAACTGGAACCGCACCGGAGTGCCTTTAACCTTCAGCACTTTAATAAACTTGTTTTTCAGGTAGCGCTTATAATCCTCAGTCAGACCATCGGTCTGATTGCCATGCACAATAAACAGCGGAGGATTTGAACCACCCTGGTGCGCATACCGCAGTTTAATTCGCCGCCCGTTCACCATAGGCGGCTGGTGATCCGCAACGACATCAGCGAGCAACGTCGTTAGCATGTTGGTTGAAAACTTAGCCATCGCCGATTCATAAGCCTCATTGATTGAATCGTATAAGTTACCAACGCCCGATCCATGCAATGCCGAGATAAAGTGAATATTGGCAAAATCAGCAAAAATGAGCTTTCGGTCGATCTGCCTTTTCACCTCCTCTTTAGCGTCGGCAGTCATCCCGTCCCACTTATTGACCGCAATGACCAAGGCCCGTCCATCCTCAAGTGCAAACCCCAGCATATGCAGATCTTGATCGGTGAGCCCTTCATGCGCGTCCATTATGGCGACAACGACATGCGCATCCTTAATCGCCTGCAAGGTTTTAACGATAGAAAACTTCTCGATCGCCTCTTTGATGTTTTTGCGACGACGCACTCCCGCAGTATCAATCAAGGTATAGGGCACCTCAACGTCGCCCTGAAGCCGAGTATAGGGGGATATAGATACTGTCACGGGTAGTGCCAGGCTGGTCAAACACAACCACCCTGTCTTCACCCAGCATCTTATTCACAAGCGTCGATTTACCCACATTGGGACGACCGATAATCGCAATCCTAACGCCGCGTTCATCCGCCTCTTCTGACAGAACAACCTCTTCCTCAGGAAAGCCAGCCAATACGATCTCAATTAGACTACGCACACCCCGCCCATGAGAGGCAGCGATAGGCAGCGCCTCACCCAGCCCAAGTGAAAAGAAGTCAGCCGCGGCAATATCAGGATCTGTACCATCTGTTTTGTTAACAGCAAGATAATAAGGCTTGTCACTCTGGCGCAAATGCTTAGCGATCATCGCATCTGCCGGATGCAGCCCTTCTCGACCATCGACTAAAAAAATAACCACATCCGCTTCATCAATAGCCAGTAGTGACTGCTCGGCCATTTTGTAGTCAATGCCCTCTTCGGCACCGCTGATACCCCCGGTGTCGATGACCATGAAATCACGTTCCGAGATCTTTCCCTGGCCGTATTTACGATCACGGGTTAACCCTGAGTAGTCGGCAACCAACGCATCTCGAGAGCGTGTCAACTGGTTAAAGAGCGTTGACTTGCCAACATTGGGTCGCCCGACTAGGGCGATAACTGGAACCATGATTTACACCTAACAGAGTTAAACAGAGGGCTACAGCCCTCTCTAGAGAAAACAGATAACGCTAGTTTTGCTGTAACACCAGCGCTGAGAGACGACCCTTATCACTCATCGCATAAAGCACTCCATCCTGGCTCAGCGGTGGGGACACCAGTGGCGATGAATCCAGCGAGTAACGCCCGACGAAGCGACCGTCTGTGGGGTCTATAAAGTGAACATAGCCCTGATAGTCGCCGACGACCACAAGCCCCTCAAGCACCACTGGCGCACTGAGCTGACGGTAATAGAGCGCGGACTGTCGCCACTGCTCTAGACCATTCCGTTTATCGAAGGCGAGTACCGCCCCCTCATCATTCACCGCAAAAAGAGACGACCCGCTCAACACCAACGACCGGTAACTTGAAAGAGCCTCACTCCAGACACGACGACCATCCTGCATTGCAATTGCGCCAACCCGGCCCTGATAGCTTCCAGCGTAAAGAAATCCGTTGGCATGCGTAAGCGATCCATCAATGTCTACCATCCGCTCTAACTCAGTACGCCCCTGAGAAGTAGCAACCCGCGCCTCCCATATCACGTCACCAGACCGAAGTGCTAATGCGACCACTTTGCCGCTGGAAAACCCGGCATAGACGATGTCATCTACTATCAAGGGCGTACTGGTTCCGCGTAGCGTCAGCGCAGGTTCTTGTGCAGAATAACTCCAACGAAGCTCACCCGTTTGACTATCCAACGCAGACAACCGCCCATCAATGGTCTGCAGCAACGCCAACCCCGAAGCTAGCTGCGCAGGTGCCACGGCTTCACTAGTCAGCTGCCCGCGCCATACTTCAGCCCCGTCCAGAGCACTCAGCGCAACGACCTGACCATCAAAACCAGTGACAACAACACGGCCCGAGCCAACGCCAACGCCGCCACTCACCAACAGGTCTAGCGGCTGATGCCAAACGATATCGCCTGTCTCTCGCTCAATCGCGTACACAGCCCCTTGATGATCAACCGCAAAAATACGACTGGCCAGTATCTGCAGCGTTAACTGGTGGTATTTTGCACCTAAGCCGTCTCCTATCTGTACAGACCACCGCTCTTTCACTTCATATTCATCAGAGATCGCTTCCAATGCGGCTGGCTGGATCTCTTCATCTGCATCCCACAGAGCGCAACCGCTAAGCAACAGGATCAACAAGAGTGAAAAAAGACGACTCAACTGCGGCATTAGTTAATACCCTGGGCAGCGAGATCATCTAGCTTCATGGCTATCACCGGTCGAGAATTATCGCTATTAGCCGCCACCCCTGACGCATAGGCATCACGCGCCTGATCCGCACGACCCAGCGCCAATAGCAGATCTCCTTTCATCTCATAATAGGCCGCCTCAAACCCTGCTTCAGGATTTGCACCTAACCTCACCAGCCCTTCTTCAGCCTGATCTGTCGCAAGCATAATTTGCGCCAGCCTAAGCCGAGCGACCTGGGCGATCGCGGCCTCCGACTTCTGCGTCAGCAGCCACTCCAACTCAGCTCGGGCGGGCTCTAACTGGCCCTGCTCGACAGAGTGCTTAACCAGCCATAAAGAGGCGTACTGGGCATAACTGGAATCTGCATAATCGGTTTTCAACTGATTGGCGATATAGATTGTGCTCTTGCGCCGCTCTTCCGACAGAGGCTGTCCCGGCTGGGCCTGGGACTGCTGAACCAACGACTGATACAGCACTGAAGCCGCCTCGGCCGTTTCACGCTCGAAGTCCTGCCATCCACGCCAGCCAAATACGGCCGTAGCGGCAATAACCACTCCGATAACCGTGGAGCGGCCATTCTCTTTCCACCAGTTTTTTATCGCTTCAACCTGTTCTTCTTCGGTTCTCATTTCAGACACTGCGGACTCCTTAACATTAACAATTCTGCGGCTCGATTCAGCACCGAAAACGCGCCTTTAATAACTCAACTAACTCTTCGGAAGCCAATCCATCCAGCGGCTGATCATTTTCCCAAACTCGTAACTGCAATGCACCGTCAGTTTCTGAAAGCAACACAACCCAAGGAGCTCCTGTTTGCCGGGCCTTATTATTAACATTCTTCAAGCCGCTGCAATGGCTCATTAAACGCAACCCCGGCACAGCATCACGCAACTGCTCTGCCAGCCGTATAATATGTGGTTGCAGCCCTTTACTCTCGGCCGCCAAGTAAAGATCCAAGGGACGGCGAAGCTGCTCGGGCACAAGATCCAGCGCCTCCAACATCAACACTAACCGCTCAACCCCCATCGCAAAGCCGACTGCAGGCGTGGGACGCCCACCCAATTGTTTAACCAACCCGTCATAGCGCCCACCTGCACAGACCGTCCCCTGAGAGCCCAAACGATCGGTAACCCATTCAAAGACCGTCTTGCAGTAGTAGTCCAGCCCCCTCACCAGGCGCGGATTGACCTCATAACGAACCCCTGCGGCATCCAGCACCTGCCGCAGTTCGGCAAAGTGCTGGCGCGAGTCATCGTCCAGGTAATCGGTTAGAACCGGAGCGTCCTGCAGCAACTGCTGCGTTAGCGGCTCTTTAGAATCCAAAACCCGCAACGGATTACTCTTGACCCTGCGCTTAGAGTCATCATCAAGCTGGTCATGATGGGCATCGAGATAACTCACCAACGCATCACGATAACGGCCTCGTGCTTCGTTACTGCCCAGCGAATTAAGCTGCAAGGTGACGTGCTCTAACAGTCCCAGCTCTTTCCAAAGCCTGGCAGAAAGCAGAATCACCTCCGCATCACTATCAGCACCGGCCATACCAAAGGTCTCCACCCCGATCTGATGAAACTGCCGGTAGCGCCCTTTTTGTGGTTTTTCGTAGCGAAACATCGGCCCCTTATACCAAAGCCGCTGCACCTGATTGAAGAGCAACCCATGCTCTTCGCCCGCACGAACGCAACCCGCCGTGCCTTCAGGGCGCAGAGTCAGGCTTTCGTCGTTACGGTCGTTAAACGTGTACATCTCCTTCTCTACAATATCGGTAACCTCACCGATGGAGCGCTTGAACAGTTCGGTCTTTTCAACAATAGGAAGGCGAATTTCACTGTATGCGTACTGACCCAACACGCGCTCAACGGTACTCTCCAGGTAACGCCAAAGCGGTGACTGGTTCGGTAGAATATCGTTCATGCCACGAATGGCTTGAATCTTTGCCAATTTTATTTATCCTAAATTGAGGTTTAGTTCGGGCTTATTTCAGCGTTAACCGCGCAACGCCTTTTTTACTGGATGTGACTAGATCCAATGGCTGACCACGGAATTCGGACTCGGCTACAGCACTAATCTGACCGATCAGCAACTCCACAGGTAAAGAGTCAAAATTACGCTCCAGTGTATTGCCATCCTGCATCAGGCTGGCAAAGATCACCTTACCGCGGGTATCTTTAATACTCACCCAGCATTCGCTGCTGAAACGGATAACCAGCATCGTTGATGCGGCCGCTTCCGATTCACTGCTTTCTTCAATTATCGAAACTGTCGGCGAGCCATCGGGCTCCGTTACGATTGGCGTCTTCGTTGGCGCAGGCTCAGCTTCCAATTCACGTGCCAGACGCGCAATCTCTGCGTCAGAAAGATATTCAGGCCCGCCCTCCTGATCCCTGCTGACAGAACCCGTGCCACCAAGTAGATCAACCCGCTCCACGGCAATAACGGCAGCAGGTGTTGCGGGAACGTCGGCAGTATCCGATTTAACCAGAGCAGACGAAACTACGGATAACGCACCTACCAACGAAACCTCTCCCTCCATCTGGGTTTGCCACCACCAAACACTCGAACCCAACAGAATCATCACAAACACAATGATCGATACCCGAATCATCGGGTCGCCCAAATGCGCTTGAGGCTTAACCCTGTTGATCGACTTCACTTGCCGCTGCAAACTTTCGCCATAGCGTACATTAAAGTCCTGTACCAGAGCATCTGCATCCAAGCCCAAAAATCTGCCATAAGTACGGACATAGCCACGGGCAAAGGCAAGCCCCGGGAGTCGCTCTATATCACCGCGCTCTAACGCAACAAGCTGAACTCCAGAAATTTTGATTCGATCCGAAACCTCGGCAAGCGAAAGCCCTTGTTGCTCACGCGCCTGCTGTAAAGCCTGCCCTGGTAGCAGGTTTCCACCAGCATCGCCTAGCGAATTTTGGCTCTCTGAATTGGACACTAACGTGCTTCCTTATAGCGCTGATATTCAACTGATTCCGGGTACATACTTTTAAGCAGTAGTGCATAGGTAGCAGCCTTACCGGGATCACTGTTTTCTCTGGCAAGCAAAACACCTAAGTACAGGCTATTAGGGGTATGCTCGGCCTGATGCAAACGCACCAAGGCGATAAAACGATCGAAATAATGGATTGATTTTCCGTAAGCCTCACGCTCATATTCAATCATACCCAACTCGACTAGCGCCGCTGCAGAATTAGGACTCAGGCGCAGCACCTGAAGGTTGATTTGCTCAGCTTTTCCTGGCTCCCCGGAGCGCTTGTGACAGCTAGCTAAATTTTCTAACGCCCAGATGCGCTGGGTATAAAGCGGATCATTAGCCGCCTTCGCCAGATAGCGACAGGCCACACTGTAGCGCTGCGAATTCAGCAGAAAAGCACCGTAATTATTATTTATCATAGGATCATCAGGCGCTACACGTAACGCTCTGGAGTAGTATTCGTCAGCGACCCCGAGCTCCTCCTGATGTTGAAACACAAGCGCCATTAACATCAGCGAAGTCGACGCTTTAGAATCTATTTCCAGCGCTTGTTTCAAAGGCCGCTTCGCATTTTCATACTGTTTCAAACGAATATACTCACTGGCAAGGTTATTCCATGCCTGGACTCGCTCAGCTACCGTTTTCTGCTGATACCTAGAGTTATCTTGGGTTGCACAACCCGTAAGCAACAGCATGATGACTACGATGGCCTGGGTAAAATTCACAAACATTCCTTATTTAAGCTTCATTATCCGCGCCGTCCGGCACGATCGGAATCAACTTTTGGCTGCGCCGAGTACGGTCATCAACCTGCCCTACAAGCTGCCCACAAGCGGCCCCAATATCATCCCCGCGGGTGCTGCGAACAGTCGTAATCAAACCGGAATGCGTAGTGATCTCTTTAAACCGCGCTATCGCGTCACGGTGCGAGCGCCGATAACCTGAATTGGGAAATGGGTTGAACGGTATCAGGTTTAACTTGCAGGGTAACGTTTTCAGCACTTGAGCAAGCTCACGCGCATGTTCCGGCTGATCATTAACCCCGTCTATTAACGTATATTCTACGGTCGCTACACGCTTGTCATTACAGCTTGCCAGATAACGTTTGACGGCAGCCAACACCTCGGCAATCGGATAACGTTTATTCAGCGGCACTAACTCATTGCGCAACGCGTCATTAGGGGCATGTAGCGATATAGCCAGGGACACATCGGCCACCTCGGCCAAACGATCTATCGCGGGCACCAATCCTGCCGTACTCAAGGTGACGCGTCGCTTAGACAGTCCGTACGCATTATCTTCCTGCATCAGTGACATCGCATCAACCACTGGCTCAAAATTCATTAGCGGCTCACCCATGCCCATCATCACGAC
>SDWN01000423.1 GCA_004195305.1 Neptunomonas sp.
AGATGTGTATAAGAGACAGATCTGCTACCCTGTAACCCCATCTCGAGGTGCTTCGCATCTCCCCCCAAAAATACTGTACTTACATCTGCGAACAGGTTCCGAATGACGCATTATATCTTCGTCACGGGCGGCGTTGTGTCTTCCCTAGGCAAAGGCATCGCCTCCGCATCTTTGGCTGCTATCCTTGAAGCGCGCGGTCTTAAAGTTACCATGCTGAAACTTGATCCCTATATCAATGTGGATCCGGGAACCATGAGCCCGTTCCAGCATGGCGAGGTCTTCGTCACCGAAGACGGCGCCGAGACCGATCTGGATCTGGGCCATTACGAACGCTTTATTCACACCACGATGACCCAGGGTAATAACTTTACCTCGGGTCGGGTGTACGAAGAGGTGCTGCGTAAGGAGCGTCGGGGTGATTACCTGGGCGGTACGGTGCAGGTGATTCCGCACATCACCGACGAGATCAAGCGTCGAATCATTGAAGGCGCCGGTGATGCTGATATCGCTTTGGTTGAGATTGGCGGCACCGTCGGCGATATCGAGTCGCTGCCCTTTATGGAAGCGGTACGGCAGTTGAAAGTTGAGCTGGGCAGTACCCGTGCGCTATTTATGCACCTGGTGCTGGTGCCCTATATCGCTACGGCGGGTGAAACCAAGACCAAGCCGGCACAGCACTCCGTTAAGGAGCTGCGTTCGATCGGTATTCAGCCCGATATTCTGGTGTGTCGCTCCGATCACGAGATCCCCGCCGATTCGCGGCGCAAACTGTCGTTGTTTACCAACGTCGAAGAGCGTGCGGTTATCGCGTTGGAAGATGCCAATACCATCTACCGTATTCCACGCATGCTGCATGAGCAGGGGCTGGATGACATTGTTGTTGATAAGTTTAATCTTGACTGCGTTGCTGCCGATCTGAGCGAGTGGGACGATGTTGTGGATGCCAAGCTCAATCCCCATCGCGAAGTGACTATCGCCATGGTCGGTAAGTACATGGAGTTGCTGGATGCCTATAAATCACTGATCGAGGCGATGAGCCATGCCGGGATTAAGAATCGCGCCAAGGTTAATCTGAAGTTTATCGACTCCGAAGAGATCGAGCGTAACGGCACCACTGTGCTCGACTCGGTTGATGCGATCCTGGTTCCGGGCGGTTTTGGTGAGCGCGGTGTCGAAGGTAAGATTGAAACCGTACGCTTTGCCCGTGAGAATAAGATCCCCTATCTGGGTATCTGCCTGGGTATGCAGGTCGCCGTAATCGAATTTGCGCGCAATGTTGCGGGCTTGGAAGGCGCCAATAGCACCGAATTCAACCCCAAGAGTGAGCACCCTGTGGTGGGTTTGATCACCGAGTGGACGACCGCTGCGGGTGATGTCGAAACCCGTTCTGAGGATGCTGATCTGGGTGGAACCATGCGTCTGGGGGCTCAGCAATGTCGCCTGGAGGCGGATTCTACCGCGGCGGAAAGCTATGCCAAAGAGATCATTCTTGAGCGTCATCGGCACCGTTACGAGGTCAATAATAATTATGTTGAGCAACTTCAGAGCGCCGGGCTGCGAGTCTCTGGTCGCTCCATCGACGGTACTCTGGTCGAGGTCATTGAAGTGCCCGACCACCCCTGGTTTGTGGCTTGTCAGTTCCATCCAGAGTTCACCTCGACCCCCCGTGACGGCCACGGTCTGTTTTGCGGCTTCGTCAAGGCGGCCTTGGCCCAGGGCGGTAAGTAATACGGCGCGGTATTAACAAGAATTGAAAATTATCAGGCTTTAAACGGAGTGTATGGCAACATGACAGCGATTACAGATATCAAGGCACGTGAAGTGCTGGATTCCCGCGGCAACCCCACCGTTGAAGCGGATGTGACTCTGGCCTCGGGTGCCTTTGGTACTGCCTGTGCACCTTCTGGTGCCTCTACCGGATCTCGTGAAGCGCTGGAGCTGCGTGATGGCGATACGTCACGCTATCTGGGTAAAGGGGTGCTGAAGGCGGTTGCTGCGATCAACGGTCCGATCCGCGCAGCCCTGTTGGGCAAAGACGCCTGCGATCAGCGTGGCCTCGACCAGCTGATGATCGATCTGGATGGGACCGAGAACAAAGGCAATTTGGGCGCTAACGCGATCCTGGCTGTGTCTCTGGCGGCTGCCAAAGCAGCGGCGGTTGGCAAAGGGATGCCGTTGTACGCGCATATCGCCGAGCTTAACGGCAACCCCGGCGACTACTCGATGCCGGTACCGATGATGAACATCATCAACGGTGGCGAGCATGCGGATAACAATGTTGATATCCAGGAGTTTATGGTCCAGCCGGTGTCCGCACCGAACTTTGCCGAAGCGTTACGCATGGGTGCCGAGATCTTTCACAGTCTTAAGAAAGTATTGACGGCTCGCGGTCTGAATACTGCGGTGGGCGATGAAGGCGGCTTTGCGCCGAACCTGGCCTCCAACGAAGAGGCGCTGGTGGTGATTCAGGAGGCGATCGAGCTGGCCGGTTACAAGCTGGGAGAAGATATCACCCTGGCGCTGGACTGCGCGGCTTCAGAGTTCTATAAAGAGGGGCTGTATGATCTGGCCGGTGAAGGTAAAAAATTCGATTCCGAAGCTTTTGCCGATTATCTGGCTGATCTGACCCGTAAGTACCCGATCATTTCCGTCGAAGATGGCATGGACGAGAGCGACTGGGACGGCTGGGCGATCCTGACGCGCAAGATCGGTGACAAGGTGCAGCTGGTCGGTGACGATCTGTTCGTGACCAACACTAAGATTCTGGCGCGCGGTATCGAGCAGCAGATCGGCAACTCGATCCTGATCAAGTTCAACCAGATCGGCACCCTGAGCGAAACCCTGGATGCGATCACGATGGCGCAGGATGCGGGCTTTACTGCGGTTATCTCGCACCGTTCTGGCGAGACCGAAGATACCACCATTGCCGATCTGGCGGTGGCCACTAAAGCGGGTCAGATCAAGACCGGCTCACTGTGCCGCTCCGATCGCGTTTCCAAGTACAACCGCCTGCTGCGGATCGAAGCTGAGTTGCAAGGCACTGCGCCTTACAAAGGCCGCTCAGAAATCAAAGGTCAGGCGTAACCCGCCCGGAGCGGCGTTGCTGCTCCGGATCAGCTTGCTTGGCACGGTGTCGAGGGTAGGGTCATGAAATGGCTGCTGGCAATACTCTGCGTGCTGCTTCTGGGTTTGCAGTTTCGATTATGGTTTGGTGATGGCAATCTGCCGTCAGTGTGGGCGCTGCAGCGTTCCATCACCGAACAGCAGGCCTCAAATCAACTGCTCATCGATCGTAACGACGCCCTGCGCGCCGAGGTGGATGACCTGAAGCAGGGAACCTCGGCGTTGGAAGAGCGAGCCCGCAGCGAGATGGGGATGGTCAAGCGTGGCGAGACCTTTTTCCTGCTCCCCGAAGAGAAGTAGTCTTTGAATACGTATAATCTTGATTTTCCCCGGTTCCATGGCAAGCCGCCGGCCAGTGGCGTTATCCGCAGTGTGGCGGAAGACTTCCGGGTCGAGGAGCAGCTGGGTTTCGAGCCGGATGGCACGGGCGAGCACCTGTTCGTGTTGCTGCGCAAACGTGGCGAAAATACCCAATGGATTGCGGCTCAGTTGGCCTCTCTTGCCGGCATTAAACCGATGGATGTCAACTACGCCGGGCTCAAAGATCGTCATGCTGTCACGAGTCAGTGGTTCAGTCTGTGGCTACCGGGCCAGCCGGATCCTGATCTTAGCGGCTTGCCCGACAGTGTGACGGTGCTGCAGACGACACGGCATAGCCGTAAGCTCAAGCGGGGCGGGCATCGCTGCAATCGCTTTGTGCTTCGGATTCGCGATCTGCAGCTGAGCGGTGATCTTGAGTCGCGCCTGGAGGCGATTCGTGACTTCGGGGTGCCCAACTATTTTGGCGAGCAGCGTTTCGGCCACGGCGGGGGCAATCTGACCCAGGCCGACAAGCTGTTTAACGGCGAAATTAGAATTCGTGACCGCCACAAGCGCAGTATGGCGATCTCTGCGGCACGCTCTTATCTGTTTAACCGAGTGGTCGCGGCGCGCATTGAGCGTAGCTGCTTTGACCGCTACCTGGCGGGTGACAAAGCGATGATCCGAGGGTCGAGTAACCTCAGCCATGAAACCGATTCCGCCCTGCTGGCGGCGGCGATTGAGCGGATCGAGTTGCATCCGACCGCGCCATTGATGGGGCGGGGGCGGGCGTTGGTTGAGGATCAGGCGCTGGCACTGGAAACAGCGGAGCTGGTCGGATTTGAAACCTGGTGTCAGGGGTTGGAGCGCCTGGGGCAAGCTCGGGAGCGACGCTCGGTACGCTTTCTGCCGCAGCAGTTCCGCTGGCAGCTGCCCGAGCCGGAGCTGCTTGAGGTGAGTTTCGAGCTGCCTCCAGGCACCTACGCCACCAGTGTGCTGCGTGAAATTTGCGACTACCGGGTAGCCGCAGGTCAGGGGGCTGACACTGCAGCTGCTCAGCGTCTAGAGGCGGATGACTAGATGCGCATACTGATCTCTAACGATGATGGCGTACATGCACCGGGTCTGGCTACCCTCGCGCAGGTGTTGGCGGAACAGTTTGACATTCAGGTGGTGGCGCCGGAACGGGATCGCAGTGGCGCCAGTAATTCGCTGACGCTGGATCGGCCGCTAGAGCCGCAGACGTTAGGGAACGGCTTTATCAGTGTCAACGGTACACCGACCGACTGCGTCCATCTGGGGATTTCAGGGTTGTTGGGTTTTGAGCCAGAGTTAGTTGTTGCGGGAATCAACGCCGGAGCTAATCTGGGTGACGATGTGCTCTACTCGGGTACGGTTGCTGCGGCAATGGAGGGGCGTTACCTGGATAAACCCGCGATTGCAGTTTCGCTGCACGGGCGAGAGCATTTTATAACGGCGGCAACGGTCGTGAGTCAACTGCTGCTACAGCTGGGGGGGTTGAATTTAGCGCCGCGCACGGTACTTAACATCAACGTGCCCGACCTTCCTCTGGATCAGATCAAAGGGGTCCATGTGACCCGTTTAGGGCATCGTGTATTGGCCGACCCGCCGATACTGTCCGTTGATCCGCGCGGTCGGGAGCGATTCTGGCTTGCGGCGGCGGGGGCCGCACAGGACGCCGGTCCCGGTACCGATTTCTACGCAATCGCCGAAGGCTACGTGTCGATTACACCGCTGCAGGCAGATATGACCCAATACAGCGGGTTTGATAATTTGGGTAGCTGGCTTGAGGAGTTGGAGTGAATAAGTTCGATATCCAGGGTATAGGGATGACGTCGAGACGAACCCGTGATCGACTGATCGCACGTTTAGTCGAACAGGGTATCGACGACCCGCGGGTGCTGGAAGTGATGCGTGAGTTACCGCGGCATCTGTTTATCGATGAGGCGTTATCGCACCGTGCATATGAAGATACCGCACTGCCGATCGGTTTTAATCAGACCATATCCCAGCCCTATATTGTGGCCAAGATGACCGAAATTCTGCTTAACGGAGGCCGTCCCGAGCGTGTTTTGGAGATTGGCACCGGCTCTGGCTATCAGTCAGCGGTGCTGGCCTGTCTGGTGGGTAAGGTGTTCAGTGTCGAGCGGATCCTGCCGCTGCAAAAAAAAGCCCGAAGTCGCTTGCGTGAGTTAAGCCTGCGTAATGTTTATTTCAAACATGCCGATGGCGGTTTTGGCTGGCCCGAAAAGGGGCCTTTTGATGCGATAACCTGCGCCGCGGCTCCCGAGCAGATTCCGTCGGAATTGTATCCGCAATTGGCGATCGGTGGGCGGATGATCATTCCTGTCGGCGGCGACAAACAAGAGTTGCGGTTGGTTATCCGCAGCAGCGACACCGAGTACGAGCACCACGTGCTGGAGGGGGTCAAGTTTGTGCCCATGCTCAGCGGCTCAGTGGTTTAATTGACGTCGGTAATAATGCGTGTTGATAATTCGGTCAGGTTGCTAGGGAGAGAAGAATGAGCCGAACAACAGGCGACTGGGTGTCGCTGTTTATCAAGGGTGCCGCGATGGGGGCCGCTGATGCGATTCCCGGAGTCTCGGGTGGCACTGTTGCTTTTATCAGCGGTATCTATGAAGAATTGCTGGATTCGATTCGACGGATTACCCCGCAGGCACTGGTGTTGCTCATGCGCCAGGGCCCCGGGCCTTTTTGGAAGCATATTAACGGCACTTTTCTGGTTGTATTATTGTCTGGCGTGCTGCTGAGTCTGATGCTGGTCGCTCGCTTAGCTATCTACTTGTTAGAGCGCTACCCGGTCTTGCTATGGGCATTCTTTTTCGGACTGATTATAAG
>SDWN01000424.1 GCA_004195305.1 Neptunomonas sp.
CCGACTGATAATTAATTTGAGTTGTAATGATTAGAGATGTAATAATACCCCCAAATTAGATTAATTAGCGAGAAGAGGAACGCCTGATGAAGAAATGGATCGCTGCACTACCATTACTGATTGCTACGGTGTCGGCCCAGGCCGAGACCGCTTGCGGCCAGGTCACCATCGCCGATATGAATTGGAACTCGGCGAGCCTGATCGCCAATGTCGATCGCTTTATTCTCGAGCACGGTTATGGCTGCGACGCCGAGCTGGTGCCCGGCGACACCATGCCCACCTTTACCTCGATGATCGAAAAGAACGAGCCCGATATCGCACCGGAGCTGTGGAGCAACTCCATGAAAGAGGCGCTGGACCGTGGCGTATCCTCAGGCAAACTGCAGATAGCGGGCAAGTCGCTCTCCGACGGTGGCGAAGAGGGGTTCTGGGTGCCCGAGTATATGGTTGAAAAAGACCCTTCGCTGGCGACCATTCAGGGCGTCATCGCCAACGCCAAACTGTTCAAAC
Source organism: Neptunomonas sp. (assembly GCA_004195305.1). Classification (GTDB taxonomy): domain Bacteria; phylum Pseudomonadota; class Gammaproteobacteria; order Pseudomonadales; family Balneatricaceae; genus Motiliproteus. Next base: position 511 of record SDWN01000424.1, read on the forward strand.
ACCCGGAAGACCCCGATAAGTCTGCGTTTTACGGCTGCCCGGCGGGTTGGAACTGCCAGATCTCCGGCGCAAACCTCTTCAACGCACTGAAGCTCGACGATGCCGGATTTGATCTGATCGATCCCGGTTCCAGTGCGGGTCTGTCGGGCTCCATTGCCCGCGCCTACGAGCGCCAGAAGCCCTGGTTCGGCTACTACTGGGCACCCACCGCGATCCTCGGTAAGTACAAGATGGTCAAGGTCGATTTCGGTACCGGTATCGACGAAAATCACTTCGTGACCTGTATCTCCATAGCCGATTGTGAAAACCCCAAAGCGACCATGTGGCCGCCGTCTCCGGTACACACGGTGACTACCGTAAGTTTCGCCAGCAAAGCTCCTGGCGCCTACGACTACCTGTCCAATCGGGCGCTCAAAAACGATCAGCTGAACCAACTGCTGGCATGGATGGAAGATAACCAGGCGGATGGCGACATCGCCATGGAGCACTTCCTTAGCAATTACGAAGCCACGTGGAGCACCTGGGTGTCTACCGAGGTGGCCGCCAAGGTCAAAAAGGCCCTGGTCGAGCTGTAATAGTCGCAGGGCCGGGAGTGCGATGCCCTCCCTGCCCTGTTTTTTACGACACGCAGCCGCGTTTACTTTTAGCCTGTTTGACTGCATTTTTAGCGCCGCCTTAACACCCTTTTTAGCGCCGCTTTACACCCTTTTTTCGCGCCGCTTTAACACAACCCCCTGAGGTACCTATGGCCGACTCTTCTTGGCTGACCACATTCCCACAGCTGGCTCGGGCTGATTTGCTGGCCATCCGCAAAAGCGTTGATGCCTCCTTCCGGGAATTTTCCCGTAATTACGGCGACACCATCGAGTCCCTGTTCGAACCCCTACTTAGCTTTCTGGTCTGGTTTGAAAAACTGCTGCTCAACAGCCCCTGGTGGGCGGTGCTCTTCGGCATTGCCGCGCTGGTATTTGTTGCCAGCCGATCCTGGAAGCTGGTGCTGGCGGTGGTGCTAGCCTTCCTCGCGATCGGCTATTTCGGCATGTGGGATAACACCATGCGGACCCTAAGCATCATCACGGTCAGCACCCTGTTGGCGATCGCCCTCGGGATACCGATAGGCATTCTGATGGCGCGCTCCGACCGGGCCCGGATGATCGTGACGCCGATGCTCGATATCATGCAGACCATGCCCGCCTTCGTTTACCTGATCCCGGTGGTGATGCTGCTCGGAATCGGCAAGGTCCCGGGGGTGATCGCCGTGGTAATCTACGCCATCCCGCCGGTGATTCGCCTGACCAACCTCGGTATCCGACTGGTCGACCAGGAGGTCATGGAAGCCGCCACCGCCTACGGTGCCAGCCCCATGCAGCGACTGTTCGGGGTGCAGCTGCCGCTGGCGTCTCCCACCATCATGGCGGGGATCAACCAGACCATCATGATGTCGCTGTCGATGGTGGTGATCGCGTCCATGATCGGGGTCAAAGGACTGGGCCAACCCGTGCTTAAATCGATCACCAACCAGTACTTTTCCCTGGGCCTGTTTAACGGCCTGGCAATTGTCGCCCTGGCCATCATCTTCGACCGGGTATCCCAGTCCTATGCCAAGCGCACCCAAAAGCACATGGAGGGTACCCAAGATGCCTGAAGCTAGCAGCCAACCGCTGATCAAGATCGAAGGTCTGTACAAGGTCTTCGGTAGCAAAGCCAAGTCCGTTATGCCCATGGTCCGCGCCGGCAGATCCAAGGATGATATCCTGGCTGAGACCGGCCATACCGTCGGCCTCAAGGACATCAACCTGAGCATCAACAAAGGCGAGATCTTCGTGATCATGGGGCTGTCCGGTTCGGGTAAGTCCACCTTGATCCGCCACTTCAACCGTCTGATCGATCCCACCGAAGGGCGCCTCATCGTCGAAGGCACCGATGTGATGACACTATCACCCAAGGAGCTGGAACAGTTCCGGCGCCACAAGATGTCGATGGTTTTCCAGCGTTTCGGCCTGATGCCTCATCGCACCGTGATCGAGAACGTCAGCTACGGGCTGCTGGTCCAAGGGGTCGCCAAATCGGCCCGGCTGGCAAAGGCCAAAGAGTGGCTCGAAACCGTTGGCCTGGGCGGTTACGAGGAGCAGTTCCCTTCCCAACTGTCGGGTGGACAACAGCAACGGGTAGGTCTGGCACGAGCGCTATGCACCGACGCCGAGATCCTGCTGATGGACGAGGCGTTCTCGGCTCTGGATCCGCTGATTCGCAGCGAGATGCAGGACCAACTGATCGAACTGCAGGAAACCCTGCACAAGACCATTATCTTCATCACCCACGATCTTGACGAAGCGTTGCGCCTGGGTGATCGAATCGCCATTCTCAAGGATGGCGAACTGATCCAGGAGGGCGAGCCGGTCGACATCCTGCTTAACCCCGCAGACGACTACGTTGAAGCGTTCGTCAAGGATATCAATCGCGCCCGCGCGTTGACCGTGAAAACGGTGATGAAGCCGCCCATCCAGCGTATTACCGCCGACACTATCGGCGAAGCGCTGGTCCAGATGAAGGATCTGCCGGGGGATTACGGTTACTACTTCAATAAAGAGGGCTACCAGGGCGTAGTCAGCCAGGAGACCCTGGAGGCAGCCTCTGAACAGAAGCGGACAACGCCGATGTCAGATGAGTTCTTTGAGGTGATCCCGGCGATCGAACCCGACGCACTGCTGGAATCGATCATCCCCGAAGCGCTGGATACCGATTACCCACTGCCGGTACTGGACGAAGAGGGAAATCTGCAAGGCGTACTGTCCCGTGCCAGCCTGGCCAAGGTACTGGGAGCCACTCAAACCGACGACGTCGACAACACCAACAACGCAGCGTAATCGATCGGTAGCGTACCTGTAGGTCGGTCTGAAATTGCTCCTGCATTTAAGACCGACCTGCATCCTTTTCCTCTCCGGGTGGTTACGCTAAGATTCGCGGCCTACCGAGAGACGATCAGAATAGCCCGAGGCTAAAGGGTCGAATCCTTTACATAGCGTTTCTTATTTCAACCTGGCTACTTATCCCAGCAGGGAGAGCGCAGTGATTAAGAAGCGCGCCTTTGGATCGCAGGTGCCAGGGCTGCGGGCCCTTCGGTGTTGATTTGATAGCCGGTACCTGATCTGTCTCAGCGTTGTCAACGGCGGTATAGGCAGCGCCCCAGCTGCCCGTTAGCGCCGTAATCAGGAGCTTCAACTACCTTTCCTTACCGCTGCAGGGCTTTTAGATGAGGCGCCTGAGCATCTTTCACTGACAGTTGCACATCGGTGATCGGCCAGTCGATGCCCAAGTCGGGATCGTTCCAGAGGATAGAGCCTTCGTCGCTGGGATCGTAGTAGTCGGTACACTTGTATTCAAAATCAGCGGTCTCGGAGAGCACGACAAAACCGTGGGCGAATCCCGGTGGCACCCAATACTGACGCTTATTCTCCTCGGACAGAATCACGCCTTCCCACTGGCCATAGGTGGAGGAGTCGGGGCGGATATCCACCGCCACATCGTATACTTCACCACGCACCACCCGCACCAGCTTGCCCTGGGGCTTGGTTTTCTGGAAATGCAGCCCGCGTAGTACGCCACGCCCGGAGCGGGAGTGGTTATCCTGCACGAAGGGCAGATCGATACCAGCCATCTCAGCATAGCGTTCGACCTGAAAGGTTTCGAGAAAGAAACCGCGCTCGTCCCCGAAGACTCTGGGTTCGATAATCACCGCATCATTAAGTCGGGTCTTAATTACCTGCATGGCTCAGTGACCCTCAGCGATTGTTTTCAGATACTGACCGTATCCCGTCTTGCCCAATGCTTCTGCCTGTTCCAGCAGTGCCTCCCGGGTAAGCCAACCCTGCTTATAGCCGATCTCTTCAAGGCAGGAGACTTTTAACCCCTGGCGCTTTTCGATGGTCTGGACGAAGGTGCCGGCATCGAGCAGCGAATCGTGGGTGCCGGTATCCAGCCAGGCAAAGCCACGTCCCAGCATCTCGACCTGAAGGTCGCCGCGCTGTAGATAGGCGTTGTTCACGTCGGTGATCTCCAGCTCGCCGCGATGCGAAGGCTTGACCGCCTTGGCGATCTCGACCACGTCGTTGTCGTAGAAGTACAGTCCTGTCACCGCGTAGTTGGACTTGGGCTGTAGCGGCTTCTCTTCGATGCTCAGCGCCTTGCCGTCGGCATCGAACTCGACCACGCCAAAGCGCTCGGGATCGCTGACGTGGTAGCCAAACACCGTGGCGCCGGTATCCCGAGCGACCGCAGATCGCAGTTTGTCGGAAAAGTGTTGGCCATAGAAGATGTTGTCGCCCAGCACCAGGCAGACGTTGGCATCCCCGATGAACTCTTCGCCGATAATAAAGGCTTGCGCCAGGCCATCGGGGGTTGGCTGTATCGCGTACTCAAAACATACCCCAAAACTGCTGCCATCGCCCAGCAGGCGCTGGTAGCCAGGCAGGTCTTCGGGGGTAGAGATAATCAGAATCTCGTTGATCCCTGCCAGCATCAATACCGAGATGGGGTAGTAGATCATCGGCTTGTCGTAGATCGGCAGCAACTGTTTCGACACGCCCCGAGTGATGGGGTGCAGACGCGTGCCGGAACCGCCAGCGAGAATAATGCCTTTAAACCTTTTCATGGTGAGTCCCTTGTCCTGCCGTGTTGTCGCTAGTAGTTTTTTGTCGCTTTTATCATTATCGCCGATGCGTTCTAGGTTGTATGCGCCGGACAATACACGCTGCCACCATAGCTTGTTATTTAAATACCACACAACGGTCTTGCGGATGCCTGATTCAAAAGTTTCTTGCGGTACCCAATCCAGTTCGCGCTGAATTTTACTGGCGTCGATGGCGTAGCGCAGGTCGTGACCGGGACGATCTTGAACGAAGGTGATCAGATCCTGGTAGTGAGCGATACCCTACGCTGGAAATTAAGCAAGGTGCCCATTATAGAGATGTTGGCCGCACTCAGGGTAAAGCATCGTGGGGGGAGATAAAACCAACGATAACGGTGGCAGTCATACGGGCTCAAGCAGTTCTTTATTTGCGCTATCTAGGGGCGCAGCGGGGTCAAGGAAGCAGCCTCCCCCCCTTTGTCCTACATTTTTCAATAATGATAGCGGCACTGAACAATGATCACGGAGTCCTCTGTGACTTTATAAACTAGACGGTGTTCACGGTCTATGCGGCGGGACCAATACCCGGACCAGTTGTGCTTTAACGGCTCCGGATCGCCTACGCCCACGTAAGGATGGCGCTGAATCTCTTTGATTAACCTATTGATGCGTTGTAGCGTTTTCTTGTCAGTTTTCTGCCAATACCGGTAATCCTCCCACGCTTTTTCAGCCCAGGAAAGAATCACTCTTCAATCAACCGGTGCTTGACTGTTCTGCCGGCTTCGACTTCAGCAATAGCTTGATTGAGCCTCTCTGCGTTCTTCGGGCTCGCCATCAAGTACGCGGTTTCTTCGTATGCTTGAAAATCTTCCAAGCTCATGACCACTGCGGGTTTACCGTTCTGGCGAGTGATTAATACGGGTTTGTGATCATCGTTCACCTTATCGAGTATGCCCGCCAGATGGCCTCGAAATGCTGAATAGCTGATGGCATCCACAATAAATACCTCAAAAATTTAATACGTACATATAATTGTACTTGTACTTATTATTGTACGCAACGGCAGCGCAAGGGAACTATCAAAAGGCTACCTGATTACCCATGATCTTCAGCCATCACCGCGACATGTGATGCGCATACATCTGCTTCTTTTGTGGGTCGGTCTAAAATTGCTCCTGCATTTCAGACAC
>SDWN01000431.1 GCA_004195305.1 Neptunomonas sp.
AGATGTGTATAAGAGACAGGGCGCATCTCCCGTCCCGCGTAGGGTGTTCAGCCATGCGGTACCAGGTACAGCCTCAGCAGGAGCCACCTCAGCACCTTGTTCGTCAAACACTGCAGTGATCGTATAGCCGCCCTCCAGCCGATCACGGTCGATCACCCGCGCATTGAGCTGCAACTGCTCGCTCAAACACCATCGCTGCCCCTACCTGCTCTCGCACACACCCGAGCGAAAAGTCCTCGGTTCCACCAAAACCCACACCCACTAGGTAATGCCCGTCATGCTCTCTGAAGACTTCGCCACCGTCCGCCACGCCAGCGGCATCTACAAACACACACCAGCGGCACAACAACCCGGCATGCACGAAATACGCGCCCTCGGCTCACACCTCTACAGCAACATCAACGACCAGACCACCGTCATGAACGCCATGGCCCACAGTGACATCGAAATGACCCAACGCTATCAGACAGGCCACAGCATCGAGGATATCGAGATCGGGCTGGAAGAACTGACGGTGCAGAGATTTTTTGGGGGGGTTGAGAGACAACGCACAGCGTTTTCACACGGCCTGAACACTTAGCTGCCGCTCACCTCTGGCCAGAGTGGGATGTTGATGAAACTTCGGAGTTCCATAGGTAATCGGTGCTAGGGCGCACGGCAGGAATGGGCACCATAGCCGCCTTCAGCTGAATGATGTTCCTAGCCTTTGCTTACGACAATTCCGGACGTTAACGAACCTCCGCCAAAGGCTCTCCCACATCGATCTAAATCCCAGATACCAGACGCATACTCTTGGTCTACCTAGAAGGCTGACCGAGAATAGACAGACCTACTCGGCAACCGCTCCTGCGTTGCTCTACCTCCGGCATCCATGCAGTCGTGCAAAATTCGCATTTCGGCCAGATTTCCCGCTCATTTTTGGCAAATAGAACCACTATTCACAAGCTGCGTCCCTGCAGCTTGCCCTACGGGCAGCTATTGCTGTGTAAATCGGCTGCCCTGCCGATTTATCTTCGCAAATGACCGAAAAATATGGCTCAAAATTCTCCTCTTTCGTGACGATCGCTATTCTCGGTCAGCCTCCTAGGATTCAGTCTGGGGCTCTGTCTACATACTTACACTTCAGCTGGCCCGCACGCTATTTTCAGGGAGTTGGAAATGCTCCACTAAGCCAAGCAAATGGTCGACCTCTTCCTGCATGGTATGACTGGCGGCTGCCGTCTGCTCCACCAGGGTAGCGTTTTGATGGGTTGCCTGATCAATCGTAGCCAACGCACCTTTCATCTGCTTAAAGCCTAGAGACTGTTCCTGACTGGCAGCATTAATCTCAGCGATCACCTTGGCAACGTTGTTCGCTTCCGATTGAATATCGCTTAGTGCAGACGCAGTCTGATCAACCAGCCGGGTTCCCTGACTCACCTTCGCTTCACTCGCCTCAATCAGCGACCGTATATCCTTGGATGCATCGGCGCTACGATTTGCCAGATTCCCGACCTCCCCCGCTACTATCGCAAACCCACGCCCCTCTTCCCCGGCCCGCGCAGCCTCAACCGCTGCATTTAATGCCAATAGATGGGTCTGAAAAGAGATACTGCTGATCACCTCGACAATGTCGGTAATCTGATGACTCATTTGATTGATCTCCGTCATTCCGGTAATCGCCTGCTGAACCACCTGAGTGCCATTCTCCGCCAAGCTTCCCGCACCTGCCGCGAGATCATTTGCACGGCCGACATTTTCTCCGTTTTTAAACATGTTGGTAACCAACTGCTCTAAGCTGCCCCGTGTTTGGCTCAGGGTACGAGCCTGCTCGGTGGTGCGATCCGCTAGTTCCTGGTTGCCGACAGCTATATCAGCAACGGATGAGCGCAGGACGTCGGTGGAATAGCGCATATCGCTCACTAGCTTCTGAATCTTGCCGATAAAGGTATTAAATGCAGCCGACAGTTCAGATATCTCGTCGTTGCCGCTGCTGTCCAGCTTCCGGGTCAGGTCGCCATCGCCATCGGCTATCTCTCTGAGAGCCGCCGCCGTCGCATTGAGGGGACGGGTGATACCATGGGTGATCTGCCAACTGCAGCCGAGCAGCAGCGCCAACACCAGTGTCATTGCCGCCAGTTGTTGCAGCAACTCTCTTTTAAAGATGGCATCAACATCATCCAGATAGATTCCTGAGCCGAGCACCCAGCCCCAGGATTTGAACCCTTTGACGTAAGAGAGTTTGGCTACCGGCTCCTCGAAACCGGGTTTGGGCCACAGGTAATCGACAAACCCGTCACCCTCGCGTTTAACCGTATCAACGAACTCAACGAAGATGCGCTTGCCATTTGCATCCTCCAGCAAACTGAGGTCCTTGCCGTTGAGTTTGGGTTTTATCGGATGCATCACCACCCGCGATTGCATGTCGTTTATCCAGAAATATTCCTGCGACTCATAGCGTAAACCTTCGACCAGCTGGGCAACCTGACGCTGCGCCTCGGCGCGGGTCAACGTGCCTTTCTGCTCCAGTGTCTGGTACTGAACAAGCAGATTGTAGACCGTCTCCACCACGTGCCGGGTTTTGATTTTACGATCATCCAGCAGGTTATCTTTGATGGAAAACAGCGCGATAAGCTGCAGTACAAATAGCGCCACAAAGGTCAGAGCAACGAGGGAGACAAGGCGATTCTTGATCGATAAGCGTCTAAGTAGTGAGTCCATGTACAGCGTCCTATTCCATGGTTGATCCCCGTGATCGATCCACACAGTGGGTGAGCCCACCGGGGGTAAGGGGCAAAATATCCAGAGGTATATTCGAAGGCTAACTAAAACGCAGGAGGCATTTTCTCAGCCATGACGGTCTTTATTTGGGCCCTGACATGATCGAAAAACCTCCCTGTTCAAACTGAATATTGATCCTTATTCGTTTCCATGCCAGCAGGACAGACAAGAACTATTGTGCCTGCCGGCACTATAATGCATTAAGACCACGCATTATACAATGGTATTAGATTGTTCGTTGGTACTGGTATCAGGCGGTTACTCACGGGCTTGAGAACTATCAATAGAATCATCAATAGGGTCAAACTCGATTGAAACATAACCCTATCAATGGCGTCAGATAGCAGTGATCGTTGCCTAACGAGTACAGCCAACGAAAACCATTCTAAGGAGATACCCCATGTTCAACATGATGGGTGACATGCCGATGCATATGGGCCTTTTGGGCTAATCATGTTCTTGATTTTGTTAATTCTTCCGTTTTGGTTCATCTTTTCGAAGGCCGGGTATTCTAAGTGGCTGAGCCTGTTGATGCTGGTACCGGTCATCAACATCGTGATGCTGTATTTTCTCGCTTTTTCAACGTGGCCGAACCAACGTAAAACGGAAAATAGGGACAGGTTGTAAAATCTTCAATCTCCCGAACCGCATGCCGTTAAAAGTACAATTTATTCATCATCTTACAAGCATTTATCAGCCTTTGTCAGGGCCACTTTGATATGGTAGAGATCGGCAGTTAGAATCCGCCTAGGTCTGCCAAATTTTTCTGTTAAATCAACTACTTAGAACCTAAGACTATGTCTTGGGTTTTTTGTGTCTGTTTGTAGGGCGTATGTAGGGCGTATGTAGGGCAATGAAATCCATGTTGCTTCCTACCCTTTCTATATCTTTTGTCTTCATCTAGCCCGACTAAGCCAGCGAAGTATCCGATATACTGACATACAACTCTCAGGCCGATACATTCTGCGCGGCCGTGGATCTCATCGTTAGTGATCCAAGTGCTGAGCAGTGCTCGGCGCGCTCCAGAACCAGAAGACGGTTAAATCATACGCGTACGCATCCCGCTCAATGCTGATGCCCACCAACGCCATGGGCATGGCCGTGGGCTTGCTCTTCGGCAGTCGCATCGCGCACAGCGACGATGTCGATAGCAAAGGTCAGGGTCTTGCCTGCCAGCGGATGGTTGGTATCCACATCGACGTTGAACCTGCCCACCTTGATAATCACCATCGAGCGACTGCCCTGCTCGGTCTGTACCGGCACCGCCATGCCCTTTTTCAGATTACGCTGGGTCTTGGCATCAACGTTCAGGTGTTTGATCGGAATGCGCTGCTCGCGACCCTCCTGACGCACTCCGTAGGCCTCTTCTGGCGCCAGGGTGACGTTTAGACTCTCCCCGGCCGCGTGCCCCTCCAGCGCTTTTTCCAACCCGGGAAGAACACCCTTATGGCCATGCAGGTACAGGAGCGGGTCCGCGTCCAGGGAACTCTCCAGCTCTGCACCGGTTTCATCGCACAAACGGTAGTGGAAACTAACAACACTGTTGGCGGTAATATTCATCTCTCTCTCCGGTCTATCGTATTCACTCACAAGGGACTCGATTATCTTCCGCGTCTGCAGGCATGGCAACATCCAGCACCTATGCCGGCCCCGCGTGCTGAGCGACAAAGGCCTGCATATGAAAGTGCACCTGCGTCGGAAAATACGGGGCGCGCTTGCCCAAACCACAGGCACGCCGGGCAGCACAACCGAGCGCATTGCATGCATGCCCGGTGGTTTGAAACAGAAAGCGGGCACAACGCAGATGCTGGCACTCATTGCCAGCAAAGACCTCGACCGGACAGGCGCTGAGGCAGCAGCAACGAAATCTCGGGGAAGCATCCGTGACTTTAGCGGTGATACGACGCATGCGCCAACCGATGCAAGACACTCTCGGTATTCAGATCTGCAATCGAATTCACCCCCAGCAAGGCCATGGAGCGCTCCAGCTCGGTTTTGAGCAGATGTAAGGCCCGCTCGACGCCGGGCTGACCGCCTGCGGCCAGTCCGTACAGATAAGGACGACCTATAGAGCAGGCATCGGCCCCCAGGGCCAGGGCTTTGATAATATGGGTGCCGCGGCGTATGCCGCCATCAACAATCAGCTCCAGCTGATCACCCACGGCCTCTCGAATCGGGCGAATACAATCCACCGGAGCCGGCGCGCCTTCGAGTTGACGACCACCATGGTTGGAGATCATCACCGCACTGGCGCCGATCTCTACCGCGCGCTTGGCATCCTCGGGTGATTGTAGCCCCTTGATGACAAAAGGGCCGCCCCACTGCTCGGCCAACCAGGCGGCATCGTCCCAGGTGACGGTGCGGTCAAATTGACCGTTGACGTATTCCACCAGCCCCATAGCGCCCTTATTCAACGCATCCACGCGGTGAGCAACATTGGCCAACCTGAAATCACGATCTAATAACAGATGGAACAACCAGGCAAAGCTGGTGCCGTAACTGAACAGATTACGCGGCGTTATTTTCGGCGGCATGGTCATGCCGTTGATCAGGTCGCGTTCACGGTTACCCGCCAGGGGGGTATCAACGGTCAGACACAGAGCCTGATACCCCGCATCCTTACAGCGCACGACAAACTCCCGGGTTAACTCGCGGTCCTTCAGAATATAGATCTGAAACATCTTCGGGCCTGGCGTGTGCGCCGCGACCTGTTCAAGACTGGTGGTGGCCATGGTCGAAAGACCGTAGAGGGTGCCAAAGGTGTCAGCGGCCCGACAGGCAGCCAGCTCTTTATCATGATGAAACAGACGTGACATCCCGGTTGGCGCCAGAAAAAACGGCAGATCCAGGGTGGCGCCCAACACGGGGGTGCTCAGGTCGATACGGTCGATGTTGTTAAGATGATTGGGCAGCAGCTGGTAATCATCAAACGCCTGGGTATTACGCCGCATACTCCATTCATCATCTGCGCCACCGTCAATATAATGAAACATGGGCGCCGGCAACTTGGACTTGGCACGTTTGCGCAGGTCGGCAATATTGTTACAACGGGACAGTTTCATGGACAAACCTCGACCTGGAATGATGACGGGATGCCAGTTTGACGAAATAGGGTTATAGAATCAACAACCTGCTAGGAGCAGCAACAGACAGATGGAGAATCAAGCGATCTGTCAGCACACCCCCTCATTACCGCCACCACACCTGAACCAGAGTCTCGCTAAGCAGGTAGCGACCACCTTGGTCGTCACAGCCAACACCCAAGCCGCGTACCCTGACAGCGCTGAACACGTGTTTGGCAACGCCAAGCACAGCACAGCAAGCCTGGCGCGAGCTGACAGCATCTAACCCTAAGACAATCAACATGAACCTTGAAAAGAAATAGCGATAGCCGCCTCGATTAAACCCAAGGTTAAGGTATTAATGATACAGGTCAACGAATCGAAACCTAGCGATTGTTCCTGGCTGCAGAGTTGCTAGTATCCCTGTCTCTTATACACATCTCC
>SDWN01000433.1 GCA_004195305.1 Neptunomonas sp.
TCATGTATCAACTTGCTGCGCAAAAGCGTTAATACATGAAGTCTGATGTCTTAGCCAAGAATTTCTCTATAAAAAATCATTCTGTAACAATTATTTGCAAGTTAATACATATCAGGTTCCAGTGTCCAACTTTGAACAGAGTAGATGAGAGCAAAGTCCAGGTTAATGAACAATCAACACCATAATAAAGGAAGTGTTATTTTATCGCTGACTTCGAGTAGTCTCCGCCGATCTCTTTCATGATCGAATTGGCGGCGCGCTTGAGTGTGCCTATAAGCCGCTCTTGAACACCCTCCTTTTGCATGATGACGTCGGGCCCTGAGACATTGATAGCTGCGACCACCGCGCCTGTGAAATTTCGAACGGGTACGGCTATGGCGGTGGAATAATCAGAGTAATGAAGGCTCCAGCCCTGTCCCCGTTCTTTCTCACAAAGCGCGATCAAATCGGGTAGGGTTTGGGGGGCCGGATCAGGATATCCATCCAGGCGCTGGTTTTGATAGAGCATTCCCAGCTCGTCAGGTGACATGCCGATTAATAGTGCGCGTCCCATTGCGGTGGTGTGACAGGGGAAGCGAGTTCCAACCGGAACGTTTACTGAAATACGCTGTAGCGCTAATGCGCGGAATACATAGAGAGCCTCGATGCCTTCACGGATTGCCAGATGGCTGGATAGGGAGGTGCTGTCACGCAAATGCGTGATGAGGGGGGTGGCTATTTCAACAATCTCGCGGCTTGCCAGGTAGCTGAATCCTCGAGTGATGACTTGTGAGCCCAGTGCGTAGGTGTTGGTGCCGACTTTGTTTAGGTAACCCATACTGGTGAGTGTCTGAACAATGCGGTACAGCGAACTGGAGCTGACGCCGAGAGTATCCGCCATTTCTGACTGGGATAGCCTGCGGCGCTGGCTGTCGAATATCTCCAGAATTTGTAGCCCCTTTTGCAGGGCCGGAACGGTATAGTCCTTTTCGCTCAAGCTCATGTCTGTGCTCTTTTTCTTAGCATCTGATCGAGAAAGAGCACTGCCGCGCAGTGCTCTCGCTGTTTTTATGTCAGCTGTGGATGATAACCCAAGCTGGCTTGGCCCTGTCGGTAGTTACGTAGCAGGATGGCCAGTACGCAGGAGCCAGCCAATGCAATCAACCAGGGTGTATTGCCCACCAATGCTAGTCCGGCTACCGTTAGCATGAGTTTTTCGGCCTTCTGCAGCGGCGCATTGAAATAGCCGATATAGGCTGCTGACAACGCAATGATACAGAGAATGCCACTGATCATCGCCACCGAAAACTCAACCCAGCTGAAGTCTAGGAACAGCAGGCTGGGCGCGTAGATGAACATAAAGGGTACCAGCGCTTTGCCCATCGACAGGCGGAACGCCGTCACTCCTGTTTTCATCGGGTCTGATCCGGAGATGCCCGCCCCTGCATACGCTGCCAGCGCCACCGGTGGTGTGACATCGGCCAACACGCCATAGTAGAAGATGAAGAAATGTGATGCCAGTAATGCGATACCGAAATCATCCAATGCCGGCGCAACAATAGAGGCCAGAATGATATAGGTCGGGGTGGTGGGGATACCGGCACCCATCAGAATACAGGCCAGGGCCACCAGCAGTAGCGCCATAAACAGGGTGATACTATCTTGCGTCAGCAGCTCAAAGGGTACTAACGGGGTAATCCAGGTTCCGAAGTCGGTTGCCAATCCGACGATGGCGCCGGAGAATTTGAAGCCCAGGCCGGTCAGCGTTGTCACACCCAGCAAGAACCCCACACAGGCGCAGGCCGCGGTAATGGCGATCGATTGCTTAGCCCCCTCTTCCAGGCTGAAAATCAGGCGCCGAGGCGTCAGTACACTTTCAGAGTCCAGCTTGTCGAAACCTAACGGCTTCAAAAGCAGTGGAATGTAGGAGCAGAGCACGGTCAAGATGATGCCCCAAAACGCTGCCAGAAACGGTGTGAATTGCATCAACAGCAGCGTTACCATCACAATCAACGGGATAGTCTGATGCCAATGGCGCATCATCACATCACTAAAACGTGGGATCTGTTCCGCCGGCATCCCTTTCAGGCCCAAGCGGCGTGCTTCGAAGTGCACCATGCACAGGGTTGCCAGATAGTGGAAGAGTGCGGGCACTATGGCGATAAGGATAAGCTCGTTATAGGGCACACCCAGCATCTCTGACATGACGAATGCGGAGGCCCCCATGATCGGGGGCGTAATTTGGCCGCCACAGGATGCGGCGGCTTCGGTTGCCGCGGCAAAACGACCGCTGAAACCGTAGCGCTTCATCATCGGAATCGTGAACGCGCCTGTGGTCACTGTGTTGGCAACCGGTGACCCGGAGATCATGCCGAAGAAGCCGGATGAAACCACCGATACCTTGGCTGGCCCCCCTGCATAGCGTCCGGCCAGGAGTGTCGCCAGTTCGATAAATAGCTGGCCTAGACCAGAGGCCTGCGCCAATACCCCAAACAGTACAAAGTGAAAAACGTAAGTTGCGACTACACCGATCGCGATGCCGTAAATCCCTTCGGTGCCGAGATATAGATGTTCCACCAAACGGATGATGTCATAGCCACGATGCGCCAGTACACCCGGAAGGTGCGGTCCAAGCATGGCATATAGCAATGCCAGTACACCAATAATCGACAGCGATTCGCCCATGGTACGGCGTGCGCCCTCGATTACCAGCATGACCGCCACGCCCCCCATCAGATAGTCCAACGACTGTGGAAAGCCGATGTTGGTGATGAATATCTCATCGAAAAAGTACACCAGATAGCCAGAAAACGCCGTCCCTATCACTGCCAGCGGCCAGTCCAGCCAGCCCGGCTGGTTACCGCGTCCGCCCAAGGCAGACAATGGTAGTGCCGACAGGGCCATCATGCCGGCAAAGACGTAAACACCCACTTTCACCAGCATTGGCAACTGGCTGCCGAGCGCGATCACCAGTTGGCTGGAAATCAACATATAGAATGCTCCATAGGCCAGCCCCAATGCGATGCCGATGGTCGGATGCTTGGCGGCACGACGTGGAAACACCAGAAATAGCAGACCCATAATGAAGGTCATGTGTACCGTGCGGTGGCTGATTTCGTTGAGCAGTCCAAAGCCAGCGGTGTAAATATGGAACAGGCTCAGAGCAACACAAACCAGAGTGACAAATAGCTTCAGCCCACCTCTCAGGTCGCGAAAATTGCTCTCGTTATCGTGCTCCTTGATCAGGTTGTCCAGATCTGCCTGATGCATCTCAGGCTCTCCTGCGGCGAGCGGCTTGTCACCCTGTATGTGTTCTGTGTTCATAGCGTTCAGCTCTGTACTTATTGGCAGTGGTCTACGGGCTGGATCCGGAGCCCGGTATCGGACCACTGATTTAGATTAATAGTTGCCTGGCCGGTATGCAGTCTGTTTTTAAAACGGCTATCGGTACGCACGATCAGGTCGTTGATCGGGCGTTTCAGGCGTAAGATGAACTGGCCATTACGATGTTCAAACGCTACCGCATCCGGTTCGTTTGTCATCGAAGGTAGCCCCTGGCCGTGGGCGATAAAACGCTCTTCGGTCTGCAGTATTCGATAGCCACCGCTGCCGCTGTTCAATACTCGGTACTGATCATGTACCGGCGTCAGGGATACCGAATGGATAAAGGACAGCGCAAATTTCTGATCAACTAGGGCTACACACCCAAGCCGTGTGTTTTTCCGGTAATCTTCTATAAGGAGTGAGGTGGCCTGCACGCCAGGAGCCACCGCTACAACAGCGGCGGTTCCCAGCTGCATTAACCACCTACTTAATGATGCCTTTTTCACGGTAGTAACGCTCTGCACCCGGATGTAGCGGGATGGAAACGGATTCCAGCGCAGTTTCCAGGCTGATCTCTTTTCCTTTGACATGTACTTTCGCCAGCGTGTCGATATTTTCATACAGCGCTTTAGTGACGGCGTAAGCGATATCTTCCGACAGAGCGGCATGGGTCGCCCAAACCGCGCGCACCGCCAGGGTCTCAACGTCAGTATCGATGCCTTTATAGGTACCGGCTGGCAGTCGGGTCGACGCGTAGTAGGGCTGAGTTATCTGCAGCTTCTTAATCGCTGCACCGTTCAACGGTATGATGCTGACCTCGTGTCCGTTGGACAGCTCAACAATCGATGCGGTCGGAGAGCCCGCTGTGATCAGTGATGCATCCAGGTTGCCGTCCTTGAGCTTCTCGGCAGACTGAGAGAAGGAGGAGTAGTCTTCTTTGATATCGTCACGCGTCATGCCGTGGGCCGTCAGTAGATCGCCCAGCAACTGCCACTGCCCCGATCCTGGAGAGCCAGAGCTGACGCTCTTACCTTTTAGATCTTCAAATCGATTTAAGCCTGGCTGCGCCACCAGCTGTACCGTTTCTGGATACAGTGCGCCTAGCGCACGCAGGTTGGTAATCGCTTTGCCTTTGAATTGATTCTTACCGTTGTAGGCAGCATCCAGCACGTCTGCGGCGACGAAAGCGGATTCGATCGCGCCGCGACCCAGCAGCCCCGCATTGGACACGGAGGCATTCCCCGTTTCAGCGGTTGCTGAGAGTTTCTTCCCTTCCAGGTCGCCGTTATTTGAGATTACCTGTGCCAGCATGCCACCCAGGGGATAGTAGGTACCGCCAGTTCCTCCCGTAGCGATGCCGAAAAATACACGTTCCTGAGCTTGGACCGCGCCGGATACAAGACCTGCTGTCAGCGTAGCGGAGACGAGGAGGGTTTTTAGGGTTTTCTTCATTATTTACTTCCTTATTTTTAGGTGCAATTTTATTGCTTGGTTTTTGGGTCTGTCATGGTCCGATTCGTCCCGCCTAAATCAGACCCCTTTTAGCATCCTACTGGCCAGCACCGCGGCGGTACGTGCCGTAACGCCCTGCGGATCGTAGCTAGGATTCAGTTCAGTCAGCTCCACCAGGGGCAAACCAAAGCGACACTGTTTCGCGCACTCCCGCACTTGGTCGATCACCGTTTCGACCACCTCAAGACAGACTCCGCGTACGGCCGGAGCGCTGACCCCCGGCGCTTGATAATGAGGTAGCACATCCAGATCGATGCTCAGATAGAGCGCATCCAGTGGCTTGGCAAAAGCCTCCAGCTCTGCTTTGACCTGTGCCAGGTGTGCCACGGTCATCTGCCTGTCGGTACGGTAACGAACGCTCCATTCATCTGCGCGCCGGAATAACGCGTCGGTGTTGGCTTCTCTGGCCACTCCCAAGCAGCAATAACGGAAGTTTTCGGCTCCGATTAATGCCTGGATCTGGAAGAACGGTGTGCCGGATGACGGACCCGCAGCACCAGGACAGCGCAGGTCGAAATGTGCATCCAGATTTATAATGCCAATCTTGGCATCCGCACCTAGCACTTTATGCAAACCCCTGAAGCTGCCAACCGCCGTTTCATGTCCTCCGCCGACCACTAATAGGCGTGACACTTTTGGCAACGCCAGCGCCACTTGGTTGGCCAGCTGCGTTTGGCTCTTCTCCAGCGCCTCGTTGCTGCCCGTGAGGTCTCCAAAATCAACAAGCTGCATATCCCCACTGTGCCAGGCGAGGTTGCCGAGCTGTTGCCGCAGAGCCGTGGGTCCTTCTGCTGCGCCAATACGTCCACCGTTGCGCTTGACGCCGGTATCGCAGCAAAAACCAATCAAGCCATAGCTTTGGGCTGGATTTTGCGAGGTGTTAGCGTGCGGGAAAACCACGTGCTGGTGCCAGCGCTGTGTCCGGAGAGGGTCATCTTGATCGTCCCGACCCTGCCATGGGGTGGCCGTTCTGCCAGAGTTCATAATGTCTGCTCGTCTGTAATTAATTGGCATATAAACATATAAAGTCGTATAAAAAAACAGCTAATGCGATCATAGTGTTCATATATAAAAACACATACCGCATGTGAAGATAATAGGATTTATTTGATCAAATTATCATCATGCAATAAGAGAAGTGGATAGTGCTTCTTTTATAGTGAAGCGGAACAAGAAGCGGACACGTTATGTACAAGATTGATCAACCGCCATTTCCTAAAAGTGGCATTCAGACATTAGATCGAAGCGGGTTGCTGATCGACCTGATCGCACGATCTGGCGGTCAGGGGATGACTGCTGCTCAATTGGAAGAGGTGACTGGACTGTCGCTAGCGACTGTATATCGATTGGTACAGGCCTTGCGTCGTCTAGGCCTGTTGAGGCAAACCTGTAGCCGAGGGCCCTACCTGTTGGGGCATCAACTTATTGTCTGGGGAAGTATGGCAGGGCAAACACAGGGGCTCAGGCAAGCGGCTCGTGCGCCCTTGTTGCGGTTGGCTCAGCA
>SDWN01000649.1 GCA_004195305.1 Neptunomonas sp.
CAGGGCATGCCCAGCGACCGCAATCAGCAATACAATTTTGGTTCCGAACAGGTTGGTAGCCAGCATCCGGTCGTAAGCCGTTGGTCCCAAGATCGCGCGGATCAGGATCAGTACCATGGTCAGCAGAATCGCCAAGATGGCAGCCAGCAGCATCGGTTTAGATTCCCAGCCTTTCGATCCGCCGCTCCATCTCCCCCTGATGTAACTCGGAACAAAGCGTTTCGGACAGACAGTGCACGATCAGGTGATCGGCATTAACGTCGGTGGTCAGGGTGCCCGGGGTCAGGGTGATGGAGTTGGCATAGAGGGTTTTCTGCAGCGGCGTGGCCAAACGGGTCTCCAGCCGTCGCCAGTTCGGCTGGATCGGTAACGATGGGGTCCAGATACGCCGCGCCACATCGAGGTTGGACTTGACCACGCTCCAGAGCAGCCACAAGCCGTAGCCGATCAATCCAGGTGCCACAGGGATAAAACCCGGCTCTTGATCCACCCGGTCCATACGCCTCAGCAACCAAACCACCCCGATGGCTGACACCGCACCCAGGCCCAGCAACAATGGCTGAAAAAAACCAGACAGCAACAACCAGAATAGATACAGCCAGAACGCGACACCCGAATAATACATAGCTGTACACCCCGCTAGCAGTTATCAATAGCTGATAGCTACTAATAGTAGACGTAATGGCGGAGCGTGGCGTATTAACCCGGCAGGTTAATACGAGACGCAAGGATGCGTCAGCATTGGTCGAAGACCAATGCGAGCCCCTGAAAATAAAGCAGTTCCACGCAACTGCGCCTGGTTTTCAGGGACGATGGACAAAATAGGAATGGACCTATTTGTCCGCCAGGTTAATAGTACTGAGTGCGAGGAGTAGTACCGGGTGTGCGGCAGAGGACTCGATACAGAGTCCGTTGAAATATTACAAAGGAGAAACCTGTTCAGGGCGCGCATCAGGATCGGCTAACGCGCATCCACAAGCACGCTGAATTTAACCCGGGAGAGAACAGCGGGCGAGTCTCCGCTCATCCCTCCCGCTCAGCCTCAGGCGAAGGCTTTTTCCAGCGGCGGCACAACCTGCTTCTTGCGGCTCAGGACGCCATCCAGCCAGGTTTTACCCGCCGTGATCGAGGTATCGAACGCTTTCTCGATAAGCGCCAGATCGTCTCCGACAACCAGCAGTTCAGAGCCCTCTTGCATGATATCGGTCAGCAGCAAGCAGACACTGTGGCGCCCGCCTTCCTGCTTCAGCGCGGCGATATCCGCCTGCAACGCATCCTTGAGGTTATCGAATACCGACAGGTCAACCGTCTCCAGCTGGCCGATACCGACCCGCTTGCCGTTCATCTCGAAATCTTTAAAGTCGCGCAACACCAGCTCACGCACCGGCGTGCCTTCGACGCTTGATTTAACCTTGAACATCTCCAGGCCATAGGCCTTGTGATCGTCGATACCGGCGATCACGGCCAGCACTTCCACGGCGTTGATATCCAGTTCGGTGCAGGTCGGCGACTTGAAGATCACCGTATCGCTGAGGATCGCGCTCATCATAATACCGGCGATAGACTTGGGGATCTCAACCGCGTAGTAGTCAAACATCTCCTTGATGATGGTGTTGGTGCAGCCCACCGGACGAATCCAGCATTCCAGCGGTGCCGCCGTGGTGATATCACCCAGTTTGTGATGATCGACGATACCCAGCACGGTGGCCTCAGACAGGTCGTCAGGGCTCTGGGCGCGGTCGGAGTGGTCAACAATATAGACACTTTCGCCCGCAAAAGAGGTTTTAAGCAGCGGTGCTTCCAAACCAAACTTATCCAGTATGTAAGCCGTTTCAGGATTGAGCTCGCCCTGACGCACTGCGATAGCTTGTTCACCGATAGCGTTTTTCAAATAGGCTAAGGAGAGTGCGGAGCAGATGGAATCGCTGTCCGGAATTTTGTGGCCAAGTACGTACGCAGTCATAACACCTCCAATAAATTTGCGCGCACTATAACAAAAAAAACCGGAGCCATCAGTCAAGACCTTGGTCGACCACTCACCAAGGACAACCGACCATTGGCCAGAGGATTGAAATCAATATTTTAACCGTCAACGGGTTATGCTCTAATCGCTAACTAAATATCTTCCCCCGCTGCCACACATAAATCGCGGGAATACAGTAACCACAGGACAGCACCGATGGCCAATAAGGATAAAAACAGAGATGAAGAGAAAACTGAGGCCCAGCCGTTAACACCTGAAGAACGCATTGCCAAACTTGAAAAAGGACGCCTCACCAGTTGGATCATCATGGCGGTGCTGCTGTTATTGATTTTAATACAGAGCGCTGTTTTGGCGCTTTATGCCACTAAGGGCCCCGACCCTCGTGTCTCTGAAATAAGCCAACGCCTGGACCTCGCACAGGAGGAGGCCGATCAATTAAAACAAGCCTACGAGGCTGCTCAGACATTCCACGACAACGCCTTACGGCTTGAGGGAAAACTTGATCGTATTATCACCACGATTCAGCTCAACAATTTCTCCGCACTGCGCCAGCTTATGACCGAGCAAGAGGCCAGTTATCAGCAGTTCATGACGGCGCTACAACAGGGTATGTACGATATCTCGCGGATGGTGAAAGGCTCGCGTACCTGGTACGAGGTTTACAAAGAAGATCTGGATCTGGTTATCGAAGACAGTAAAATGCGGGCGAAACATCTGACCTCCGGGCTGGTCGAGCCACTTAAGCGCAGGACCGTGGTTCAAGAGGAACCCTAGCCTCTCACTGCTACGAGAGACTGTATGCGCCGGATAATCGGCGCAAAATCTCAATCAGCAACAGCACCGTCACGTTCTGAATCGATCGTTGCCATCAGCGCATCGGTGTAGCGCGTTCCGGATACAGAGCGCTCATTGATCAATTGATCTAACTCCTCGACGACTGCAACCGGCAACTTCAGCCTCGCAGCTTGTGCATTTTCACGCATATGGTCGATATGCTTAGTGCCGGGAATCGGAACCAAGCGGTTGTCCGAACGTGCTAACAGCCAGGCCAGTGCCAGCTGCGCTAAACTACAGCCCTGCTGGCTGGCGATATCGCGCATGGGTCCCAGTAGCTTGCTGTTGCTGGCAAAATTGTCGGGTTCAAATCGAGGCCGGGCAATACTCGTGCGAAGATCACCTTCGCCAAGGCAACTGACATCTTCCGCCTTGCCGGTCAGAAAACCTCGCCCTAACGGTGAAAACGGTACAAAACTGATATCGAGTTCCTCGCAGGCAGCCAGCATTGACCGTTCAGGGGTGCGCGACCAGAGCGAATACTCGGATTGCACCGCGCTGATCGGGTGTTCACGATGGCCTCGACGCAGGGTGGCGGTACAAACTTCGGACAGCCCCAGCGCGCGTATTTTGCCCTGCCGCAACAGATCCCCCAGCGCCCCGACACTCTCTTCGACGGGCACGTCCGGATCCAGCCGGTGCAGGTAATAGAGATCGATCACATCGGTCTGTAACCGGCGCAGACTCTGTTCACACTGGCGTTTGAGCACATCGGGCCGACCATTAACCCGTGTTTTGCCACTGGCGTCTTTAGACAGTCCGCCCTTGGACGCCAAAATAAACTCCTGACGACGCCGGTTCAACACCCGCCCCAAGAGCGTTTCATTATGGCCATCGCCATACACCGCCGCCGTGTCAAAAAATCGATACCCGGCATCCAGCGCCCCCAACAACAACTCCGCAGAGGTCTCATCGTCGGCAGCACCGTAGCCCGAGGACATATTCATGCAGCCTAAGCCGATGGCAGAAACTTCAAAAGAACCAAGCTGACGGGTATGCATAAACACTCCAAAAAAACAGATGAGGGTTCATCCGGGCATTTATATTACCGCGTTTAGATCCAAGAGACCGCTCCCGGTCTAAAGGCTGTGATAGGATTCTGCCTTTATAACAACAATGCGGCTACTAACTGACTAATTATGACTCTTGAAGTGCTGTTTCTTTTCCTCGCCGGGCTTTTCGGTGGCGTGCTTAATTCGATTGCGGGGGGCGGTAGTTTTATCACCTTTCCGATGCTGCTATTTGTGGGCATTGCCCCGATCAGTGCCAATGCCACCAACACCTTCGCCTCCTGCGCCGGGTATATGAGCGGTGCCTATGCATTGCGCAAAGATCTTTATGATCACAGAAAAGAACTGCCCCGTATTATTTTGGTCAGCCTGATCGGCGGAATCCTTGGCGCCTGGTTACTGTTGCAGACCCCCGAAGCCCTGTTTAGTGAAGCGATTCCCTGGTTGCTGCTGTTCGCAACCGTGCTGTTTATCTTCGGCGGATCGCTCAACCGGGGTCTGAAAAAGCTCGCATCACGGCACCGCCATGCTTCGTCAGCGGGTGCTTTCTTATTATTGGTCTTGCTGTTGGGGGTCTGTATTTACGGCGGATTTTTCAATGCCGGACTGGGCATTATTACGCTGAGTTACCTGGCACTGGCCGGGCACACAAATATCAACACCATGAACGGCTTGAAACTACTGGTCTCCACCGCCGTATCCCTGATTGCGATTGCGGTATTTATATACAACGATGCCATCGCTTGGTACGAAGGCAGCATCGTTCTGGCGGGCACCCTGATGGGGGGATTTATCGCGGCGCATATCTCCCGCCAACTGCCCCAAAAACAGGTTCGAGCCTTTGTGATTATCGCCAGCTGCGGAATTACGCTCTATTTCTTCTGGGTGAATTACGCCCAGTAACCGCCTTGCGAACATTCATCACGGCCTCAGGGTTTTCAAGTGATTGACAATAGCTTTGGCTTGATCTTCGCTGATTCCGCTAAACACCGGCATCTGCTTGTGTGTGGGCAGCCCCTGAGTAATCAGCACAACAATTTGCTCCGAACTCAATTCAGTCGTGGCGTTGGCGGGTATACCGGCAAGAAAATTACCTTTACCCGATTTCTTATGACACTCAGCACAGACTTCGTTGAAAAGCGCCTCTCCATTCATGGACAACTGCTTATCATCCGAGCCACACCCCAGCAGCATAAGCATCAAACTAGAAACGACTATCAGCTTCATCTGTGCGCCCTCAAAAAGTTTTAAATACCGCCTGTTTCAACCCGACACAGGCTTACGGCTACTGGCTTTGCTGCTCGATTTTCAGTCGCTGCGCAGCGGCGGCCTGTTGCAGCGTCTGTTCCACTCCTTTGGCTTTTTCCAGCGCATCCGCTTGAGCTTGAAACAGCTGTTCCTTGAGGGCCGGTATCGGTGCCTGTGACTGAGCAGCGGGCTCCTCGCTGCCGGAGCAGCCACTCATAACAACCACTAAGATTGCGCCTAACCCGAGCGACCAACGCACCTGCCTTCTCCTTATTAATTCAACAGCTTATCAACACTATAGCCGATATACCCAGTGCCTTGTCAATTCAATAGTTCATCAACCATCGCCTTAACCTCGGTTAACTCCTGACGCAGTGCGGCCACCTCGGCCTCCAGTGCTGTCAACCTATCCTCATCCACTCCGGGAGACTGCGCGGCGACCGCTCGCGGTGTGGAATCGATTTCAACCTCTCCACTGAATAGATGTACATAACGGCAATCCCGCTTTCCGAGCTCACGCGCCAGCCGAACCACCAGCGGAGCCTCAGTACGCTCGCTCAACTGTTCCAATACCGTTTCGACCTCCTGCACATCGCCGAAACGGCACAGCCGATTAGTGCGGCTACGCAGTTCGCCCGGTGTTTGCGGCCCGCGCAGGAACAGCACACAGAGAACGCCTAACTCCTGATCATTAAGTTTGAGTTCTCCGAATTCGCTATTGCAGAAGCGCTGATGATACTTGACCACCCGGCTACCAAATCCTGATGCTTCGCGCACAAGGTGCTTCTTGCTCAACTCATCCAGCACGTCCTGAATCTCAGATTCAGACAGTTCCAATACCGGATCCCGGTTGCTTTTTTGATTACAGGCCAACATCAAGGCATTCAACGACAGTGGGTACTGGTCAGGCGTGGTGATCTCTTTTTCAATCAGGCAGCCGATCAAACGGGTCTGATTCAGGGTTAAATCCATATCCACAAAGATGTTCCTTATATCTGTAAATGAAGGCGCTTGCGCGGTATTAAAGTCAATATAACCGATCTCGGTGTCCGCACGTTACTGCGGCCGGACGCGTAATAGCTTGCCACTGTCGGTCGACAGATAGATCCAGCCTTCAGGACTCTGCGCCAGCGCCCGAATACGCTCGTTGAGTGACCCAAACAGGCGCGCCTCTGCCACGGCCTGGCCGTCGGCATTAATCTGAATCCGGTTCAGATGGGTCAGTTTCAACGCCCCGGCAAA
>SDWN01000890.1 GCA_004195305.1 Neptunomonas sp.
GACAAGTCGCATGCTGTTCGACAGCCGTCCGGGTGTACCGGACGGCTGTCGAACAGCATGCGACTTGTCAGCTCGCCCGCCGGGCAGTGCTTGACCGCATAACGGCGCATCCGGGTGGCGGTATCGGCTCGAAACGCCCCCGCCGCCACGCCGAGAATATCCAGCAGGGCGGTGGAGACCAGCGTCCGGGTCTGTTCGGGAATCTGTTCGTACTCGAGAGAACGGATAAAACCCAGAGTATTGTTCATGGGGTCACGCACTCCTACAGGGTTTCTTACCTATTTAAAATTAATAATCACGGATTAAAAAGGCAGGGGGAGCTTGGCAGTGCGACCTCCGTCCACCACAATGACCTGCCCGGTCAGAAAACCGGCCTGATCACCGGCCAGATGAACGCTGATATCACCGATATCCCGGGGAGTGCCGACCCGCCCAATAGGGTGCATCCTATCAAGATCTTGCCAGGCGCTATCTGCATCCGGCTGGGCGTTGATATAGACATCACTCAGTTCCGACTTGATCCAGCCCGGCGCGATGGCATTACAACGGATCCCATACCGGCCCAAATCGACCGCCAGAGCCCGGGTCAACCCATGCACACCGGCCTTTGAGGCGCAGTAGGCCGCATGCTCTGGATTGGAGCCCTCGCCCTCGATAGAACCGATATTGATGATGCAGCCACCGCCCCGCTTGCGCATGGCTGGCAGCGCCGCCTTGACCAGGAAGGCGGGAGCCCGCAGATTGACCGCCATCATCAGGTCCCACTCCTCCTGATCCATCTCCGACAGAGGCTTCTCGAACATCATACCGGCGTTATTGACCAGGATATCCAGGCCTCCGAAACGCGCCACCGCCGCACTAACCACGAGTTCGAAACTCTGGGGCTCGCAGAGATCAGCAGATACGTAGCGTACGTTGGGGTTCTCTTTGAGCGCCTCATCCAGCGGTTGACGCTGGGCGATCACCACTCGGGCGCCCTCCTCCAGAAACCGCTCACTGATACCACGACCGATACCGCGACCACCCCCGGTGACGATGGCGACTTTATCCTTTAACAACATCCTCATCTCCTCTGGGACTGTTAACCAGAGACCGGTTTGGCACCGGTCACCTCGACGGTCTCACCGGCAATGTAACGAGCCTCATTGGAGGCCAGGAAAGCGATCACATCTGCAATATCCTCGGGTTCGGCGATGCGTCCGAGAGGGACAGTCTTGTTGAGCTCCGCCACCGCCTTATCGGGATCCAGGCCACGCCGCTCGAAGCCGCTGCGGATCATGGGGGTATTGATCTCGTGAGGACAGACCGCATTGACACGGATGCCATCCGGCGCATGGTCGCGTCCGAGATTCTTGGTCAACGCCGCAACCGCGCCCTTACTGGTACAGTAGGCCACGTGGCCGGGGCCGGGATGCGTGCCCCAGACCGAGGAGGTATTCACGATAGCGCCTGCCCCTCTGGCTTTCATATGAGGAATGGCCGCCCGGCAGAGGTAAAACACCGCCGTCAGATTCACATCCAGCGCCAGGTGCCACATCTCGTCGGAGGTCTCCAAAGCATTGCCCCGAGGAATGATACCGGCATTATTGAGTAGGATATCAAGCCCGCCAAACACTTCGACGGCCGCTTCGACAACGCTCTCGCAGTAATGCTTCTGCCGAAGATCCCCCGCCAGATAGTGAACCTCATAACCCGCATCACTCATCTCAGCCTGTATGGCCCGGCACCCTGGCTCCGAAAGATCACTCACCATGACCCGCGCGCCCTCCCGACAAAACAGCCGAACCAGCGCCTGGCCGACGCCCCCCGCACCGCCGGTGATGATCACTGACTTGTTCTGGAATCGCATGTTTGATACCTCTGCTAAAAGAAAAGGCAGGACTCTGACCGAGACCTGCCTCTTATTTAGGCGTGTAGACGTGCGCTAACTTATTTAGCCGCTGCGCGAGCCTGCTTCAGCCAGCCATCAAAAGAGGCACGGTTGGCTGCCACCCACTCGACGGCATGGCGTTTGACGTCTTTACCAGACTTCTCACCCCGCTCCATCCTGAGGTTCTGCGCGCTTTCATCGTCCGCCGAGATCTGCACCGCCGAGATAAACTTAGTAGCAGCGGGATTCTCTTCGGCAAACTCGTTGTTCACGACCGAACGAATCTGATCGACCTCAAAGCCCAGGTTTTTGCCGTCAACCAGAGTGTTGACGTCGTTCTTTCCACCGGGCAGATCCGTATAAGGTACGCTCAGATAAACCACATCTTTGCCCGGCACAAGCACTCCGCCAATCCATTGCGGTGACCAGGTGTAGTAAAAAATGGGGCTGCCTTGCTTATAACGGGCCATGGTGTCCGCCATCAGGGCAAAATAGGAACCCTGATTATGGGTCACCGTCTTTGAGAGGTCATAAGCCTGCATATGGTGTTCGATCACCAACTCACAACCCCAGCCGGGGTTGCAACCGGTAAGATCCGCTTTACCGTCACTGTTGCTGTCGAACAGCTTGGCGATTTCCGGCTTCTTCAGATCAGCTAGCGAGGTGATGCCGTATTGGTCAGCGGTCTTCTTATCGATCAGGTAACCTTGGGTCACATTAGGAATGATGGTCCCAACTTTTGTCATGCTCGAATCACCGCCCACCTTCTGATAAAAGGTATCGTGTAATGTCTCCCACAGGTGCACGCTGTAGTCGGCATCACCGTAACTCAAAGCAACCATCATGGTCGCATATTCGGTCTCTTTGAAATCCTTTACCTTATAGCCCAGCTCACGTAGACCGATATTCACCACCTCTCCACGGAAATGCTCTGCGGAGATAGAGGGGAAGATGGGAGTGACGTCAACTCCCTCACCGGGTTTCTCGCTTGAAGCCCAGGCCACACCCGAGGAGGCAGCCAGAGCAAGACCGAGACCTGCAACCAGTACAGTTGTGTTTTTCTTTAACGTTTTCAATGTGCTTTGCATAAAAAGACTCCAGGTTTATGCTTGTTTTTATGAGGGTCGTATATATCAAGCGATCTTTTTTGGTGCAGGGTTGGTTTTTCTAAATGTTCCGAACAAGCTGCGAATCAGGCCCACAGGTCCTTTTTCAAACCAACGCCCTTCGTGCGCCTGATCCGTAGAGGAGTTATCGCCTATGGCTTGGGTCAGGCGATCAAGGAAGATAGCCAGCAGTACCAGACCAACGCCACCCACCGTCGCCAAGCCCATATCCAGGCGGCCGATACCGCGCAGGACCATCTGTCCGAGGCCGCCAACGGAGATCATAGAGGCGATCACCACCATCGACAGAGACAGCATCAATGTCTGGTTGACACCGGCCATGATGGTGGGTGTCGCCAGAGGCAACTGCACCTTCATCAGCAATTGCCGCTTGGTACAACCGAAGGCCAGGGCCGCTTCAACCTTATCTCCGGGCACCTGGCGAATACCCAGGTTGGTGAGACGCACCAGCGGCGGCAGGGCAAAAACGATGGTCACCAGCACCCCGGGCACGTTGCCGATCCCGAACAACATCACCACCGGCACCAGATAAACAAAGGCGGGCAGGGTCTGCATTGTATCCAGAATGGGGCGCACGATGCGTTCGACCCGATCGCTCCTGGAGGACCAAATCCCCAAGGGGATTCCAATCACCGCGCAGAAGAACAGCGCCGTCAGCACCAGTGACAGCGTGGTCATGGCTTCACTCCAGACCCCGATAAAGCCCAGTGTCATCAGGATCATCAGGCAAAACACCCCCATCCGCTTACCGGCCAGCTGCCAACCAAACAGTGACATCAGCAGTATGGCGACCATCGGCGGAACCGACTGCAGCCCATACTCGATACCGTCTAGCACCTGATCGATCGGCCAGCGGATCGCACGGAAGAAATCGCGGAAATTCTGCACCAAATAGGTTAATACGCTCTCCACCCACTCACCCAGCGGTATGGTCAGCGTTTGAAAAGGATCTAACAGACTCAATTCTGACATGGTAGGACTCCCCCCTAGTTATTGTGCAGGGTATGCAGCAGTTGTTGTTTGGAGATATTGCCCTGGTAGCGTCCTGACAGGTCCAGAACGGGAACCGCATAGTCGGCATGGGCCACACAGCTCAGCACCTCGTTAATCAGGCTGTCTGCCCTGATGCTTTGCACATCAGAAATCAGTTCGTCGGGCGCTTTAAGGGTATTCACCAGACCACTGAACAAGCCGTTGCTGTCGACCACATACTGGTAGGGCTCACGGGTGCTGGTCGCCCCCTGAAAAGCACCGATGATCTCTTGATCCACCTTGCGCTCGGCCACATCGCCAGCTTTGAGCACCTTGCCGGGATCCACACCCTTGAAAAAGTTAGCGACGTAGTCATCTGCAGGGTTGCGCAAAATCTCCTGAGGGGTGCCCACCTGTACCACACGCCCCCCCTCCATGATGGCGATACGGTCACCGATACGAATCGCCTCGTCCAGGTCATGGGAGATAAACACGATGGTACGCTCCTGCTCACGCTGCAGGCGGATCAACTCATCCTGCATCTCGGCGCGGATCAAAGGATCCAAAGCGGAAAACGCCTCATCCATCAGCAAGATGGTGGGGTCGTTGGCCAGCGCCCTGGCCAAGCCTACGCGCTGCTGCATCCCACCCGACAACTGATGTGGGTAGCTGTCCTCATAACCGGCCAGACCCACCTGAGACAGCGAATCTCTGGCGCGACGTTCACGCTCATCCTGATCGACGCCGGAGATCTCGAGACCGAAGGCTGCGTTGTCCAGCACGGTCATATGCGGCATCAGGGCAAAAGACTGAAACACCATGGACATCTCTTTGCGACGGACCTGCAGCAACTCGTCAGGACTGAGCTGGGTCACATTTTTTCCGTTCAGTTCAATGGTACCGGAGGTGGGTTCGATCAGACGATTCAACAGCCGAACCAGGGTGGACTTACCGGAGCCGGAAAGTCCCATGACAACGAAAATTTCGCCTTTGTTGACGGAAAAGCTGGCATCCATCACACCGACGGTCTGGCCGGTTTTGTCAAAAATGGATTCTTTATCGTGCCCCTCGTCCAGCATCTTCATCGCCGTTTCAGGGTCCTTGCCAAAAACTTTATAGACGTTCTTTATCGACAACAGTGATTGTTCGGTACTCATAACGCACCTTTATTATATTTATCGTGTTAACGCATTCCAGCCGGTAATTAACAGAATACTTTCTGAAAACCACCACAATCTGCAGTAATACCTTAGAAACAATAACCCTTCAGGTCTAACAACATTTGCTGCCGGAAAACCATAACCTTAAGTTATCGATTGATTTTTGCAGCTATTAAAAACCAACACCCGCATTAAAACCAACCCGCATATAGGCCCTGTTTCTTTAAAAATTATTTTAAAACAAGTCCTTTGCAACATGCTGCGAATCAAGCACAAACAGCACCTAACATGAACCTATTCAATCAAACCTTATCAGCTCTTTGATCACGACCACCTACCCAAAAACGACACCCACGAAACCTTTTGCGCCAGCACCCCTATTCCGCTAATCGATTCCACAGGGCACAAAAATGCCAGGACGGATCACACCCCCTCCTGAAACACCACGGTTTTGTTGCCGTCCAAGAACACCCGCCTTTGGCAGTGCAGCTTTAATGCCCGCATCAGGGTCAGGCGCTCGGTATCACGCCCTTTTGCCACCAGCCGTTCTGGGGTGTAGGTATGGTCTACCGGCTCAACTCTCTGGGTGATAATCGGCCCCTCGTCCAGATCATTACTGACATAGTGAGCCGTTGCACCGACCAGTTTAACCCCCTTGTCGTAGGCTTGATTATAAGGCTTAGCCCCCTTGAAGCCCGGTAATAACGAATGGTGTATATTGATGGCGCGCCCCTCTAATTTGGCACAAAGGTCCTTCGACAGCACCTGCATGTATCGCGCCAGAACCACTAGACCAGCCCCCGTTTCCTCGACGATCTGCCAGACTCTCGCCTCCTGCTGGGGCTTGGTCTCGGCGCTGACCGGAAAATGGTAGTAGGGAATACCGTACCATTCGACCATCTCCCGTAGATCGGGATGATTGGAGATAACGGCCGGAATCTCGATATTCAAACACCCTGTGCGGTAACGGTACAGCAGGTCCTGCAAACAGTGATCATATTTAGACACGAGAACCACCACCTTTTCAGGTGTGCTGGCATCGCGTATTTGCCACTGCATTGCAAACGGCGCCACGGTATCTACTAATCGGCGCTCTAACTCATCAATCGTCTGCGCATCGGAACTATCATTTTTGAACTCGACGCGAATAAAAAA
>SDWN01000901.1 GCA_004195305.1 Neptunomonas sp.
CCCCCAAGCCCTTACGCTGCGCTTGGATCTTGTGCTCGATGGAGGGCACCACGATCCGAGAACGACCATCCAGCAAACCCGTTGACCGCACCGGAAGATGGCGAGAACTGTCGGCGACGACGACTGTGGGATAATCCTGAATAGCACTGAGCGGAAGCGGCTGAGCCCGTTCCGTTAACGGATGATCGTTGGCAACGACAAATTCAAAAGCCACTTGGCCCAAAACATGGATGCCAAACCCTTGGCTGGGAGGGTCACCCTCTGCTCCAATTACGATATCGCAGCGTTCCGAGTTCAACGCATCCCAAGTGCCACCCAAGACCTCTTCGGTTAACCGCACTTCCGTGCGAGGCTGTACTTCCTGAAAGGCTTCGATCAGGTTATAGATTGGCCCACAGTCCAAAACTGTGTCCACACCGATACGAAGCTCCACCTCCCACCCTTCTGCCGCCTGTTTAGCCATCGCTGTCAGCTCTTCCGTTGCCATCAGGATCTGCCGTCCTTGTTCCAGCAGCAGGCGGCCAACAGGGGTCAGTTCAGCCTTGCGCCGACTGCGGTCAAACAGGGTAACCCCGAGTTCCTCCTCCAGCTTGTTGATTGTGTAAGAAATGGCGGATGGAACGCGAAACAATTCATCGGCCGCCGCGGCAAAGCTGCGTCGGCGATCGATGGCATCCAAGGTTCGCAACGCGTCTAGGGTAATAGGCGAATACATAGTTCAAATATTTTGACCTGTTAGATCAAAACTCTCCGTTATTTTTTATAAGCTCACTTTTCTATAGTAGCTCTATCGATCAGCAATACTGACTTTATAGAGGAATCCAGCCATGAAAAGCAATCTAATCAATCGTGTTATTTCTACCAACAACAGTCTGTCAGGCCTTGCGCTACGTATCCCGGCAGGCGTTATCTTCGCCGCTCACGGTGCACAAAAACTGTTTGGCGCCTTCGGCGGCTACGGGCTGGAAGGTACCGGACAGTGGATGGCCTCCATCGGTCTGGAGCCGGGTTACCTGATGGCTCTGGCCTCCGGCAGCGCCGAGTTCGTTGGCGGGGTAGCCCTGTTGCTTGGCCTGTTGGTGCGTCCAGCGGCTTTGGTGCTGGCCTTTACCATGCTGATCGCGATCTTCGCAGTACACGCTTCAAACGGCCTGTTCATGAGCAACAACGGCTACGAGTTTGGCTTGTCCCTACTGGCTATCTCGGTTGCTTTGGCGTTCAACGGCGCCGGCGCTGTTTCGCTCGATCGCTTGTTGACTCGCAACCGCACTGCCGCATCCAGTAGCCAGCTAAACCGCAGCCGGGCTTCAGCCTAAAACCAAGCACAAGGAAGGGCGACGCCCTTCCCGAGTTCGAGGACACCACAATGATCACTTTGCGACGCAGTCATGAGCGCGGACAGGGTCAATTTGATTGGCTGAATACCAAGCACAGCTTCTCCTTCGCCAATTACTACGATCCTCGCTATATGGGCGTTTCTGCCCTGCGTGTCATCAACGACGATTGGGTCAAGCCGGGAACCGGCTTCGAAACGCATCCGCACCGGGATATGGAGATCATCAGTTACGTCCTAGAAGGCAGTATCGAGCACAAGGACACCATGGACTTTCATACCACCTTGAAAGCGGGCGAGGTCCAGGTGATAAGTGCGGGTACGGGCATTCTTCATAGTGAGCTCAACCCGTCAGACCTTGAGGATCTGAATTTTCTGCAAATCTGGATTCAGCCCAGCATAGAAGGCGTGACCCCTCGCTACGCACAGAAGGATTACTCCGACGCCAGGGGCATCACTCTGATCGTCTCACCCGACGGCCGGAACGGCTCTCTGCCGATTCATCAGGAGGCGAGCCTCTACAAGCTCAGCCTTTCCCGCCAGGCGAGCACCTTTACCACGACCAAAGAGCGCACCTACTACCTACACGTTGCGCGGGGTTCGCTGGATGTCAACGGTACCCGCTTGGAAGCAGGTGACGGCGCGACCATCGCTAACGAACCCTTTCTCAACCTTGAAGCGCTTGACCGGGTTGAAGGCCTGCTGTTCGAGCTGCCCTAAACCTTACTGATCACGAACTGAAGGAGAAAAACAATGGGCCTATTAGTCGACGGGAAGTGGGTTGACCACTGGTACGATACCGAATCCACCAACGGACGCTTTGAGCGCAGCGAATCCCTGTTTCGCAACTGGATCACGACAGATGGCAGCGCTGGCCCCACTGGCGCAGGAGGCTTTAAGGCAGAGCCGGGGCGCTATCACCTTTATGTCTCACTGGCGTGCCCCTGGGCACACCGTACCCTGATTTATCGGGCACTCAAGGGGCTCGAGTCCATGATCAGCATATCGGTGGTCAACCCGCTGATGGCTGACCAAGGCTGGAGTTTCGAGCCCGGCAACGGTGCGACAGGCGACACCTTGCATCAAACCCATTACCTGCATGAAATCTACACCAAGGCAGCCCCTGATTACACCGGACGGGTCACCGTCCCGGTACTCTGGGACAAAGTTCGCAACTGCATCGTTAGCAATGAGTCGGCTGACATCATCCGCATGCTCAACAGTGCGTTCGACCCTCTGGGGGGAGCACCGGGCGATTTCTACCCCGAGGGCCTGCACACCGAAATCGATGACCTTAACGACCTGATCTACGACACCATCAATAACGGGGTTTACCAGGCGGGCTTCGCCACCACCCAGAGCGCCTATGAAGGCGCCCTTTACCCACTCTTCCAAACCCTGGAGATGCTGGATGCTCGCCTTGGTCATCAGCGCTACCTGCTCGGCGAGCGTATCACCGAAGCGGACTGGCGGCTGTTTACCACCCTGATTCGTTTTGATGCGGTCTATCACGGCCATTTCAAATGCAGCCTGAAGCGAATCATCGACTACTCCCATCTCTGGGGCTATGTCCGAGAGCTATTCCAGTGGCCTGGTATCGCCGAAACCGTCGATCTGGAACAGATCAAAGCGCATTACTACCGCAGTCATACCACCGTCAACCCGACGGGCGTGGTCCCTGTTGGACCTCGGCTGGAGTTGAATGCCGCTCACGGCCGAAGCCATCTAGCCGGTTGTGACCCTCATGAATAAGGAGATGAGCTATTAACCTGGTGGACAAATAGGTTCCATGCCTATCTGTCCATCGCCCCGAAAATCTGCCGCAGATGCGTGGAACTGATTGATTCTCAGGGGTTCGAAAGTAGAACGAAGTAGAAAGGGGTCAAGTCTTGCGTTTTGCCTACCTTTGCGAAGTAGAAAGGGGTCAAGTCTTGCGTTTTGCCTACCTTTGCTCCAAGGCATCGTGACCGCTCTGTCGTAGAAGGGACCGTAAGCTCAAGGCCAGACTTTGGCTCCAATCACCAGGAAAGGAGCCAAGCCATGTATGCCATTGCTCATCACGATCACCACACTGAGCCCTGGAACTGTATACCTCCCTTTTCAGCGTTCGTCTTTCGGGGTTTCCATTACGACCAAGGTTGTAATTGTGTTCACTTGCGGGATCTCGCCCAGCACGTCGGAATGAAAGTGCTTGTAGGATATTAAGTCGGCCGTCTCCACCCTAAGCAAATACTCACTTGCACCCGTAACGTTGTGGCACTCAGTGACCTCTTTCGCTTCTTTGACATGTTCTTCAAATTCCAACTGAGCCTTCTTGCTATGGCTCAACAATCCGATTGTGACATAGGCAACAAAGCCAATTCCCAGCTTATTCGGATCAAGTACCGCACGGTACCCCTTTATCACACCGCTACGTTCAAGTTCCTGTACCCGTCGCAATGTAGCAGAAGGAGACAAACCGATCCTGTCAGCAAGCTCCACATTGGACAGCCTGCCGTTCAATTTCAGCTCGCGCAATATTCTTTCGTCATATCTATCCATAGGAATCATTTGTTGTGATATTAGCGATTTAAGAGCAAAGATAGGTGCAATATTTACGCTATTTCTCTTTAACATACAAGGAAACACAACAGACCTGAAATGGAGCAAACATGGAACAGCAGCAACTTTTCGCCTTAATGACCTTCGCGTTTGTCTCGACCGTTTCACCTGGTCCAAACAACATTATGCTAATGACATCGGGAGCCAATGTTGGCTTCATGCGTACCATCCCACACATGCTTGGTATCGTATTGGGCTTTAGCCTGATGGTGATCCTGATCGGCATTGGGCTAATGGGAGTATTCACTGCCTACCCCATTGCACACCAAGCTTTGCAGGTTGGCTGCATCATCTATCTGGTCTATCTGGCGATGAAAATTGCCCTAAGTCGACCAGTTAGCAGCAACGCGTCAACATACAAACCTATGAGCTTTTTGGCTGCGGCCAATTTCCAGTGGATTAATCCCAAAGCCTGGTCGATGGCATTAACCGCAGTGAGTGTTTATAACGTGTCTGCGAGCTGGCAAGGTGTCATAATCGTATCTCTGGTGTTTGCCGTCATGAACATTCCTTCGGTAAGTGTTTGGACCATTGCAGGCAAGCAACTACAAGCTTTCCTAAATAGTCCGTCAAAAATAAAATCCTTCAATTTTGGAATGGCTGGGTTACTGCTGGCATCCACGCTGCCGATGCTCTAATTTTTAGTGCCAAACTGGGGCTATTAACCTGGTGGTCAAATAGGTTAATAGCCAAACCAACCATTATGCATGAGGCTGGGGGGGGCGCTACCTCCCCGAATCCAGCAAATCGATTGCTGAGAATCGAATTGTCTTGGCTATCAGGCAGACGAGGCGGAAACACCGTCCGCTATCGGAAGTTAAACGGTTGGACGTGTGTCTTTTTCTGACCCTTGCCAAAATAATGAATTTTTTTGTAAATAAACGATTTTCGATGCAAATAACACCAATTAAAACCAAAAATCCGATCAGACACCTCTGCCGAAGCCTTATATCCATGGTGCATTTCGTGTAGTCTCTGCATCACTTTGTAGCTGCCGTACTGTGGAGACCATATGGCCAAGGAAATCAGGTTTGGAGCCTTTGTTCGAGAGATCAACTCTCAGCATAAATATCTAAGCTACAACCACGTCACGGCAGATCCACTGTACGACGAAAATGGGATAGAAATCCCCTATCGTGCCAAGCCGATCAAGCTGAGATCGATCGACGCTTTTCGCCTGATCAAGCCTTATGTTTCCGTGCGGTTGATGGACCAGCTACGCGCGGTCATACCGCTGGCGTTGTATTTGATGCTCTTCCAGCTGGTCGTGCTTCGCTCACAAGTTACCGATGCCTCGATCATCAGTGCCGGCCTGGTTGCGGTCATTCTCGGCCTGATGTTTTTTATGGAGGGGTTACGGGTTGGTTTGATGCCTTTTGGCGAAGCCCTCGGAACCTCCCTACCGACCCGCGCCCGCTTA
Source organism: Neptunomonas sp. (assembly GCA_004195305.1). Classification (GTDB taxonomy): domain Bacteria; phylum Pseudomonadota; class Gammaproteobacteria; order Pseudomonadales; family Balneatricaceae; genus Motiliproteus. Next base: position 5,355 of record SDWN01000901.1, read on the forward strand.
CCTGTGGTGTTAGTTATCGCCTTCCTGCTCGGTATTGGAGTGACCTTCGCAGAACCAGCCATTGGCGCCCTTAAAGCTGCTGGAGCAATCGTCAAGGTCGAGTCGGCACCCTACCTCTACACCCTGTTAAACGACTGGTCGGAAGTGTTGGTACTCTGCGTCGGAATTGGCGTTGGAGCTGCCGCGGTCATTGGAACCTTAAGATTTTTGTATGATTGGAGCCTCAAGCCGCTCATCTATTTAACCCTGACTCCAACAATCGCTTTAACCCTCTACATCAGTGCCAATCCGGAGCTATCAAAGATGCTGGGGTTGGCATGGGACTGCGGGGCGGTCACCACGGGGCCGGTCACCGTGCCGCTGATTCTGAGCCTTGGTATCGGCATCGCTGCGGCGGCGGGTAAAGGGGGCAACGGCATGTCCGGCTTCGGCATCGTCACACTGGCCTCACTGTTTCCGATCCTGGCGGTGATGGGACTTGCTATCTATGTCCACTCAATAACGACGCCAGAAGAGATCATTGCCGCCGCTAATGGCGCTATCACCAATGTGGCACTGCCTACCTCCTGGCAAGAGCAGACTCCCTGGACTGAGATCATTACAGGCCTGCGAGCCATCGTGCCTCTGGTGCTGTTTTTACTGCTGGTTCTTCGCTTCGTTCTCAAGGAAAAGCTGCAGCAACCGGGTAACATCACTTACGGTATCGCCCTGTCAGTTATCGGGATGATCATCTTTAATATCGGGCTGACCTATGGGCTATCCAAGCTCGGAGCGCAATCCGGCGGCCTCGTGCCGGCGGCCTTTGCCAATATCAGCACGGTGGAGTCCTCCCCGCTTTATGGCCTGGCCGCTGGGCTGATCATCGCCGTCGGCTTTGCCGGCGGCGCGATGCCCGCCCTTGTCCAGCGCCTTGCGGAGAAGAGTATGTCAACGTCGCCTGGGATAGTGCTGGCGTCACCACCGGCCCCGTCACCGTTCCCCTGGTATTGTCTATGGGGCTGGGCTTCGGCAACGCCGTCGACGCGGTTGAAGGGTTTGGCATACTTTCCATGGCCTCAATTGGGCCCATCATTTCAGTTTTAACCGTTGGTCTTTGGGTACAGTGGAAAGTTAACCGTGCACGTCGTCGCTATGATGAGTCCCATCTGGCGGGAACCCCGTCACCAAGTCAAACGAGTGCTGTAGCTGTTGCGGAGTAAAAAGAGATGAAGAAAAAACGTGAAATGGTTGTATTAACCGACGTCTCCCTCATCACAGCGATTGTGCAGCGTGGTAAGGCGGATGACCTGGTGAAAGCCGCTCAAGAGGTTGGGGCACAGGGGGCTAGTATCCACTACTCCCATGGCCGCGGCGTGCGGGAGCGTTTGGGGGTTCTTGGACTTGCAGTCGAGGCGGAAAAAGAGGTGATCAACATCATCGTTTCCAGCGACCAGGCCAACCGGGTATTCGAACGCATCTATCATGCCGGAGATTTCGAGACCCCTGGCATGGGGTTCATGTGGGTGACGCCGGTAGAAAAAGCCGCCAGCTTCGTCCCTGAAGATATTCTGGAAAAATTTGCCAAAGAAGACCACCGTAATCCGTTCGACGTGAGGGGCAACTGACAGTGAGCCACCACATTACATCCCCCCATAAGCTCATTACCGTAATTCTTCCAAAGGGACGTGACAAGGAACTGGTAAAAAAGCTGGTGCGAGATCTTGGGATCCAAAGTGTCAATGTCAATTACGCACGAGGGCTGGGACGTATCACCCCGCTGCATCACCGTGGCGTGGGAGAAACTACCGAGAAATCGATAGTGACGGTGCTGGTTGACGCGGAGCGCGCCGACGAAGTCTTCGAGTTCATTTTTTTTGAAGCAGATATCAACCAGCCTCACGGCGGGCTGATGTTTCAGCAGCCGCTTCTTGCAACAACGGCTTTCAAACTCCCCGATCTGGAGGAGGAAAAGTAGTATCAGTGACGTGGCCTAATGGTGCTGGACACCCCGGTTAAGAGATAATCT
>SDWN01000902.1 GCA_004195305.1 Neptunomonas sp.
AGATGTGTATAAGAGACAGTTACAACACCTGTTCGTTTCGAAGCGCTTCTAGCAGATCATATCATTTCGTTATCAACTCCATATTGATTATATATTTTTGATATCGACGCGCCACTGCTAGAGTCCCTGTCACCGCTATTCTCTCCAATACCATCACCCATACCTACGCAGATACGTAACCATGATTGAAGCTGGCAGCCCTGCTTACTACCGCGCCACCCTGGCACTCTGCCTGGGCTCCTTTATCGTGTTCGCCAATCTCTATATCACCCAGCCGCTGTTTCCACTGCTGCGTGAGCTGTTTGCTCTCAGCGCACTGCAAGCGACCTGGTCGCTGTCACTGGCGATGCTGACTCTGGGGGTGTCTCTACTGCTCTATGGGCCGCTCTCCGATGCCTTGGGACGGCGCCGAATCATGCTCCTGACCCTCGCAGGAGCCAGCGCGCTAACGCTGTTGATACCACTGCTGGACAGTTATATTGGGCTACTTGGATTACGGATGCTGCAAGGACTGCTACTGGGTGGCGTGCCAGCCATCGCGATCGCTTATATGGGCGATGAGTTCGAACCCCCTGCGCTACTCCTGGCGGTCGGGCTGTATATCAGCGCCAATAGCCTCGGTGGCATCAGTGGCCGGTTGATCGGGGGAGGCATGACCGACCTGGCGGGCTGGCAGTCGGCTTTTTATCTGGTGGGCGGATTAAGCCTACTAGGGGTGGTGTTATTTGCCAAACTGCTACCGCCGTCGCAGCAGTTTCAGCCCCGGCCGCTGCGACTGGGCAGCATGGTCGCGGATCTGGCGGCTCACCTGAAGAATCCGTTACTACTACTCGCCTATCTGATTGGCGGTCTCAATTTCTTTATCTTCTCCAACCAATACAGCTATATCACCTACGTGCTCAGTGATAGTCCGTTTCATCTGCCCCCGACCTGGCTGGGACTGCTGTTTCTAACGTACCTAACCGGCACCTTCAGCTCGGCGCTGTCCGGCAAGCTCAACCTGCGCTACTCACCACCGCTGTGTATGCTTGGCGGTATTCTGATGCTGATGCTGGGCACCCTGCTCACCCTGAATCAGACCCTACCCGGGATCATCGCTGGCTTGCTGATCAACAGCTTTGGCTTCTTTTTCTGCCACTCGATCTGCAGCGCCTGGGTCAACCGGCATGCCGAACGGGCACGGGCCAGTGCCTCATCGCTGTATCTGCTGTTTTATTACCTGGGCGCCAGCGTCGGTGGGTTTTATCTGGATCCGTTCTGGCAAGCCGCCCGCTGGCAGGGTGTGGTACTGGGGTCGCTACTGGTATTGCTGCTCACCGCTGCACTGGCGCTCAGGCTGTATTACCGGCAACAGACTCTTGCGACAGCCACTCCCAGGCCTGTGTAACCTGGTTCAGATCAAAGTAAAGTACTGCACCTCACCGTGACTGCAGGGCGTGGTGCTAGGCTCGCTACTGGTACTGCTGCTCACCGTCGCTCAAGCTGTATTACCGGCAACAGACTCCTGCGACAACCACTCCCAGGCCTGTGTAACCTGGTTCAGATCAAAGTACTGCACCTCACCATGACTGAAGGGCGTGGCCAGTTTCGCCATCCAACGCTCCCACTCTTGATCACCGATCACTGCTACGCGCTCGACCCTGGCGTTGATCTCGAGGCCGAACAGCAGCTCATCCCAGGCTGCCTGCAGCTCCCAGCCACGAAACCCCTCCAGCAGAAACAGCAACCGAACCGAGGGGTGTGCCTGCAGCACCTCGCGTACCTGGGGGATCAGAAAATTCTTATAATCATTGTCGGTCAGCAGTCCACTGGCCATAAAGCCCAGCCGATTTGAACCGCTCTGTTCCAGTTTCATCAGCATTACGTACCCTCCAAAAAACCAACTCTCAGGCTCAGTCTAGTCGCTACGGCCTGTATTCGAAGCCTTTCTTCAGCCGCTCGCCTTGGCCAGCTCCTTCAACCGCTTCACCACCTCGAAGTTCAGTGAATTGCTGCGGCCTGTGTGCAACACCTTTCTTCAGCCGCTCGCCTTGGCCAACTCCTTCAACCGCTTCACCACCTCGAAGTTCAGTGAGCGCTGGGTGAAACTACCGTCGGGCTTACGCTCCCCGGGCTTACGCCCGGTCAGCAGCTCAAGCGCCTGGTCGACCGTGGCCACGGTATAGACATAGAAGACCCCATCAGCCACCGCCTGGACCACCGCTTGCTTAAGCATCAGGTTACGTTGGTTGGCCTGCGGGATAATAACCCCCTGCTCGCCGGTCAGGCCGTTGCCGATGCAGACATCGAAGAAGCCTTCGATCTTCTCGTTGACGCCGCCAATCGCCTGCACCTCTCCGTACTGATTGATCGAACCGGTCAGGGCAAAACTCTGCTTGATCGGGGTATGCGTTAACGCCGAGATCAGGGTGCAGATCTCCGCCAGTGACGCGCTGTCGCCATCGACATAGCCGTACGACTGCTCCAGGGCGATACTGGCCGACAGCGCCAAAACGAAATCCTGGGCGTACTTGTGTCCCAGATAACCGGATAAGATCATCACCCCTTTGGAGTGGATCGGTTGCCCCAGGGTCACCTCTTTTTCGATATCGACGATCCCTTTGTCGCCGGGATGTACGGTCGCGGTAATTCGCGCCGGGGAGCCAAATCGAACCTCGCCCACCTCCAGTACGGTCAGCCCGTTACACTTTCCGACGGCGATCCCCTGTGTATCGATGAGAATAACGCGGTTGATGATCTCTTCGCGCATGCGCGAACTGAGGCGGTCGGTACGCCGTTCCTTGGCGTCCAGCGCCTGCTGAATATGCTGAACTTGAATCAACTCATCGCCGATTTTCTGGCGTTTGTAGTCCGCCTCGCAGATCAGGTCTTTCATCTCTCCGATCTGGGCTGATAACAGGCCCTGGTCTTCGGCCATCCGCGAACTCTGTTCAATCAACCGCGCCACCGCGGTCCGGCTGAGGTGGGCGCACCCCTCCTGCTGCGACAGGGTTCGAATCAGGCGGGCATAGTTGCGAATAAAAGCATCGGTACGCGGCACATCGTCGTCAAAATCTACCACCACCCGGAACAGGGTGGAGAAGTCAGGATCCATCTGCTGCAGCATGTAATAGAGTTCGCGGTCACCGATAATCACCACTTTGACCTTAAGGTCGATCGGTTCCGGGTCCAGGGTGATATTGTTCATCCCGGACAACTCAGCAAAGGGGTTTTCAATCTTAAGCTTGGATGACGTCAGTGCACGCTTGATCGCCGACCAGACCATCGGCTGCTCAAACAGTTTTTCCGCCTCAAGCACCAGATAGCCACCGTTGGCCTGATGCAGCGCGCCGCCCCGAATCAGTTGGAAGTTGGTCACCATTGCACCCATTTCGGAACTGTACTCGATCCGCCCAAACAGGTTGTCATAGCTGGGATGGGATTCAAACACCACAGGCAACCCTTTGGTCTTCTGGTGATCGACGAGCATATTGACCCCGAACTGTTGCTCCAGCTGCGCTAACCGCGATGCGGTGGTGCGCTCATCGATCACCTTATCGTCACCGGCCAGCTCCGCCGCCAGCTTGATCAGCTCCTGCTCCATCTGACTGAGGTATCCAACAACCCTTGGCTGGGATGCATACTTCTCTTTCAGGGGTTGGAACACCGGGGTCATCGCTGAGCGGGCGGTCGTATGTTCGAGCCTCTTCTGTTTCTCGTTGGCTTCACGACGCCATTGCGGCAGGCTGGTGAGCGACTCGTTGAGGAACTCCTCCAGCTCGTCGATATCGGCGTTGACCTGATTGCGCTGCGCCTCCTCCAGCTGCGAAAACGCCGCCTCATCCATCGCCTGGCCGTCCAATACAGGGGTAAAGCCAACGCTGCCCGCATCACGATACAGGGCGATACTCTTACTCCGGGCGCGATTCTCAACCTGCTCCAGCGCCTGATCGTAAAGTTTATTAAAGTCGCGCTCGATGCGGCTTTTTGCACGCTGGTAAGAGGGGTTTTCAAAGGCGCTCGGGAGTTCGGAGGCCATCGCTTCGAGCAGGTGCTGGATATCTACCTTGAACACCGAGCCCTTACCCGGCGCAAAATAGAACGCCTGCGGATGACGCAGATCAGACAGATTATTGAGGTAACACCAATCCTGAGGCTTCTTGGCCTTCTTCGCTTCGCGTTTGAGGGTATCCATCACAAAAGAGAAGCGGCCGCTCTGCGAGTGTCCCATCACGAACAGGTTGTAGTCCGGTCGGTGCATCCCGATCCCGAACTCCATCGCTTCGACCGCACGCTCCTGACCATAGATGCCTTTAAACCCCTCCAGCGTCTCGGTGGTTTTGAACGGTAACAGCTCTGGACTGCAGGTACGATATAGCTGATCGATATCAAGCCGGGTGGCAGAATCCATTTTTACCTCTGTAGACAGATCATTTACACCATAAATACCAAGCACCGCCCGCAGAGGCAAGCTAAAGGGTTATCAGGCTAAGAGTTTTTTCCGTACGGCGGCAATCACGCCAGCTGTGGGCGGGCGCACGCCGCGCCAGATAAAAAAAGATTCTGCAGCCTGTTCGACCAGCATCCCCAAGCCATCGAGCGCCTTGGCCGCGCCCTGCTGCTGCGCCCAACGCATAAATGGGGTCGGCTCAGCGCCGTACATCAGGTCGTAGCACCAACCATCCGCAGCCAGTACCCCGGCAGGAAGCGGCGGTAACTCACCCTGCAGACTGGCTGACGTGCCGTTGATGATCAGGTCAAACTGACCCTCGATCGCCTCGAAACCGCAGCCGCTGATCGGTCCCTGGTCAGCAAAGATCTGCGCCAGCTGCTGCGCTTTGGCGGCGGTACGATTAGCCACCAGCAGCTGCTGCGGACGTTGCTGCAGCAGTGGTTCAAGGACCCCGCGCACGGCACCTCCCGCGCCTAACACCAACACCCGCCGGGCTTCAATCCGGCCTTGGTGGTTGTGGATAATATCCTCAACCAATCCCACCCCGTCGGTGGTATCACCACAAAGTTGGCCCGCCTGGTCGCGATATAGGGTATTCACCGCGCCCGCCAGACGCGCTCTGGGGGTCAGGCTGCTGACCAGGCTCCAAGCCTCCTCCTTAAAGGGCACTGTGACATTAAGGCCCGCGCCACCCTTGGCAAAGAAGGTCAGTACCGCCTCGGCAAAACCATCCAGCGGCGCTTCGAGAGTTTCGTAAGCCAGGTCCTGAGCGCACTGCTGCGCGAACAGCTGATGGATCGAGGGGGACTTACTGTGGTTGATCGGATTGCCAACGACGGCGTAGCGGTCGGTCATGCTCTATACCTCTGCCAGCCAATCGCGCGGCTGCAAAAAATAATCGGTCAAGCGGGCTTCTTCACTGCCGGCTTCGGCCTGGTAGTTATATTCCCAGCGAACTTCGGGCGGCAGCGACATCAGTATCGATTCGGTCCGACCACCCGACTGCAGCCCGAATAGGGTGCCGCGATCGAAGACCAGATTAAACTCCACGTAGCGGCCCCGCCGGTAACGCTGGAAGCGTTTCTCAGCCTCGGCATACGCGCTATCCTTGCGGCGCTGAACCAACGGCAGATAGGCATGCAGATAGCCCTGCCCGATCGCTTTGACGAAATCGAAGCAGCTGTTGAAATCGGGCTGGTTCAGGTCATCGAAAAACAGCCCGCCGATACCGCGCGGCTCATCACGATGCTTGAGGTAGAAGTAACGATCGCACCACTCTTTATATTGGGGATACAGTTCGGCGCCAAAAGGATCGCAGATCGCCTTAGCGGCGAGATGCCAATCGCGGCAATCTTCAACGTAACCATAGCAGGGGGTCAGGTCGAAACCGCCACCAAACCACCAGATAGGGTCTTCACCCTCTTTCTCCGCTATAAAAAATCGTACGTTGGCGTGAGAGGTGGGCACATAGGGGTTTTCGGGATGCATCACCAGCGACACCCCCACCGCCTGGTAGCTGCGACCCGCCAGTTCAGGCCGATGTGCGGTGGCGGATCCGGGCATATTGTCCCCCTGCACATGGGAAAAATTAACCCCGCCTTTTTCGAAAACAGCGCCGTCGGTCAACACCCGTGAACGTCCCCCCCCTCCGCTCGGCTTGTCCCAACGATCTTCCTTGAAGGTCGCTTGACCATCAGCGGCTTCCAGCTCACGACAGATCTGATCCTGCAGCTGCTGCATGAACTCCACGACGGGTTGGATATCGACGGCGGCCATCATGGCGCTCCTGTGGCTG
>SDWN01000183.1 GCA_004195305.1 Neptunomonas sp.
CTGGTCAGCGATGAATAAGGGCAAGGGAAGCATCGATGTGCACCCCGATGTCTGGACCTCATCACAAACCGAACCCTGGGCTAAATTCATTGCTAAGGGTGGGAAGGAGAGTATCCGTTCTAACCAAAAACCTTATCTGGGCACCGACGGATTTTTTATCCCCGGTTATATTCAGGATAAGTACGGGGTGAAAACCGTAAGTGACCTGGCAAAACCCGAGATCGCCCTGCTGTTTGACAATGATGGGGACGGCAAGGGCGAATATTGGCCCGGTGCGCCTGGCTGGTCCGGTGTCAAAATCAATCAAATCAAAGCTAAGGGTTACGGTTTTGACAAATATTTCACGCCGGTAATCGTCTCCGACTCCATCATCAAGGCTCAACTTAAAACGGCCTACCGCAAAAAAAAGGGGCTTTTGTTCTATTACTGGACACCTGAGTGGATCCACTCCGCCTATGACCTGAGAAAGCTGGAGGAGCCAACATTCACTGGCTATGCCGGGGATAGCAAGAAGCAACATGCTCAGTACAATCCGGATGGTTGCTACAAATTCAACGATACCGAGAACTGGCTTGAAGACAGCAATATTACCTGTGGCGCACCCACCACGGAAGTCTATATAGCCTACTCCAAGTCACTGGAAAAGAGAGTGCCCAAGGTGGCTGAGTTCCTGAGTAAGGTTAGTTTGAATGCAAGTGATGTCAGCAAGTGGATCAACAAGATCGCCCAAGACGATGAGGATCCAGTTGAGATGGCAGAGGCTTGGGTTAAGGCTAATCCGAAGGTAGTTATGCGCTGGTTGGATTAGGCTGATTCTATCTGTTGAAAGAGTGCCTGACCGTCCGCGGCTGGGCACCCGTTCATGGACTTAGGATGTAGATTGCTAGGAGGCTGTCGGACTTAGCCGATCGTAGCGAGGGGAAGACGATTTGAGGCAGATTTTTCTATCTATCGAGGCGAATAGCGAGCTATTTAACGAGATAGATCGGGAAATATGACCAAATTCGACTTTTCCGCAGCAGATTAGTGTTAAGTCCGACAGGCTCCTAGGGGCATCTAATGGGAATGGATCGATATGAGAAAAGCTTATCCCTTAAGTGTAGCGATGCGCTCATTCGTACAGACCACCGAGTCCAGCTTCCCCGATGAGGTGATCGAAGCCGGGATCGACGCCCAGCGAGAAGCCTATACAGCCATGAATCGTCTGTTCGATCTCCATCGCCCCTCGGGGCTTCGGTGCCGGGATGAGTTCCTTGGTATGGGGGAGCCCAAGGTTGCTGTACGCCGCTACTGGCCCGAACGGTATATCCCCGATCGGCGCATCCTGTTTATCCACGGGGGAGGATGGTATCTGGGCGATCTGGATAGCCACGATCATTTTGCAGGGAAGCTGGCCCACGATTGTCGATCAGAACTGATCTCCGTGCATTACCAGCGAGCGCCCGAGGCCCCCTTCCCGGCAGCGCTGGATGATGTGTTTACTGCGTATCGGACAATGCTGGAGGAGGCGCCCGGCAGGGCTTCACCACTGTTGGTGGGGGACAGCGCCGGTGCCAATCTGGTAGCAGCCTTAAGCCTGCGCTGTCGAGATGAAGGGATAGCGCCTGCACTCGGTCAGGTGCTGATCTACCCGGTGTTGGCCCAGCCCGGCTCGTTGCCCAGTCATCGGGATCTCTCGGACGCACCGCTGCTCAATGCAGCGGCGATCGAGTTCTGTTGGCGCATCTATGGTCGGCAATCCCTGGCATCGATGGATTCACAACAGCGAAGCTATTTGGTCCCGCTCGAAGCTGAGAGTCTTGTCGGGCTGCCACCGGCTCGGTTGTTTCCGGTGGCCTTCGACCCCCTTAGGGACGATGCGTTCGAATACGCCAGGCGGTTGCAGTTGGCAGGGGTAGATGTCGATCTGACCCTGGGCGAAGGGCTTGTACATGGTTGCCTGCGCGCTATTGGCAGCGCGCAGGAGGCCGATCGCTTCTATGATGCGATCCGCGCCAACTGTTGTGATCTCTTAGCCGATGTCGATCCAACTTGACGGTCATCTGATCACTGAATGGCACGCATTACCTTGATGGCGTCATTCAGTTGGCAGCGCCCAGGCGCTGCCTTTTTATGTGTTCCTTTCCAAGCTTGATCAATATTGGCGGCAAGGGCGGAGCTTAGCCCGGATTTTTCACAAAGGCGCTAGTCGTAGGGCTGTAAGTCCTAGGGTTACTGGAGATACTGTTTACATTAGCAAGTTACACTTTGTTACCGAGGGCGCTGATCGGTTTTCTGAGCCCTTCATGAAATATCCGGGTTAGCTATGTCCCAGGTATGTGTTGATATGCCTTTTCGATGACTTGGCGAAGAGCTCGCATCGCCAGGGCTATCCTGCCAGGAAAAGGATGAACGGTGGAATAGGTGGCATAAACCGGTCGTTCAAAACGGGGAGCATCCTTCACTAGTCGCAGACTTCCTTCTGCTAGTGCCTCCTGAACCCAGCGTGCCGGAAGGTACGCGGTACCACCCTGTCTTTGAAGCCAATGGGTACCCAGAGATGCCAGCCCCGACGTGACAGGTGCACTCTGGAGCTGCGCTAACCGTTCCCCGTGGGCGGCGTTGTAACCCCAGCCCCAGTCCAGATAGATATAGCGTTCTGGGTTCACCAGCGCCAGCCGGTCCGTGTCTGTTGAGACCATCTGTAGATGGTCGTTAAAAAGCCGCTCCACCAGTAGGCCTGGGGCCGTTTCCGCCACCAGGATCAGGGCGATATCCAGAATGCCCGAGGATACCTGCTGGATGAGTGCGGTAGAGTAGTCGGCCATCAGGTGTAAGGATTGAGTTGAATCCAAGGTTCTGAGGCCAGCGGCCCAGTCCAGTAATAGATCGTCGGCCAGCGCGGGGTGGGCTCCAATTCGTAACAGGCCTCCGGGTTGCTCCGTGAGTCGGATCTCACGTTTGGCATTTTCCCAGCACCGCTGCAAAGAGAGGGCATGACGATAGAAACGCTGCCCTTGGACGGTCAGTTTCATGCCTTGGGCACCGCGCTCAAAGAGTTGTTGATCGAGCTCGGCTTCCAGCTGTTTGATTCGAGTGCTGATCGCAGATTTAGTCAGATGAAGCTGTTTAGCGCAATCTCCTAGCCGCTTAACTTCGGCCAGCATTAAAAATGTTTTTATGCTTTGCATATCCATAGGGCTAAATCCGCTTGGCCATTCGAAACATGCCATCACCTTATCTTTAAACATATTGATTTGTAATGGTTGCAGAGGAGTTAAAAAAATTCTGACACTCTGTGGTAAAAGTTTCGATATGCGGTTTTTTCTTTAGCCATTAGCATGAGATTAACGAGATGAGCAGCGCACCTATCGGCGCTATCAGCTTCCACTTTATCCTATACCACAGGTGAGTTATGGAATCGAAGCGACGCAAGCAGCAAAAAAACGCCCGTCCCCTGGAAGGTGTTCGCGTGGTCGATTTTGGCCAATATATCGCTGGCCCTGCTGTCGCCATGATGCTGGCAGACCAGGGCGCCGAAGTGATCCATATCGACCCGCCTGCAGGTCCCCGTTGGGATAACCCCGCCGATGCCATACTGAATCGTGGCAAACAGCGTATTAGTCTTGATCTGACAACCGATCGCGATCTGACCCTGGCCCAGGAGTTGGTTCAGAATGCCGATGTCGTGGTGGAAAACTTCCGTCCCGGTGTGATGCAAAAGCTGGGACTGGGAGCCACGGATATGCGTGCCCTCAATCCGGCTCTGGTTTATCTATCGCTGCCGGGGTTTTCTGAAAAAGATCAGGAGTACGCCAATCTGCCCGCTTGGGAAGGCGTTATCGCGGCGGCAGTAGGGCAGTTTACCGACATGGGGCTCAACCGCATTCTGATGGGGGTCAACCCCTCTTTTTCGCCGCTACCTCTGGCGTCAGCCTATGCCGCGGTGCTGGGCGCTACTGCCGTGACCCTGGCGCTATTTTCCAGAGAGCAATCGGGACAGGGTGATGTGATTGAGGTTCCTATCTCAGCGGCGTTGATGGAGGGGCTGGCCTACAACTCAATGCATATCGAGGGACTGCCTGATCGCTACAAGTCACCGCGGGAACTGGAAATTGAGAGACGACGCGCCAATGATGAGCCGCTTAACCTTAACTACCCAGATCTGCAGGCGTTCCTGGATCCGTTTTATCGCACTTACCTGTGCAGGGATGGCCGCCCATTTTACACGGTGTGCTCCTCCCACACCCGCCATCCGATCGCCTGCTTGAAGGTGCTCGGTGTATGGGAAGAGATTAAAGCCGCAGGCATTCCCACCCACAGCGCCTATCTCGATATCGCCGATTGGCCCGAGGGTGCTGACTGCACCCTCGTCTCTTATCCTTTGTCCAGAAACTGGGCCGACTTCGTTTCCGATAAGATGAAAGCGGCATTTAAAACCAGAACCGCGTATGAGTGGGAACAATGTTTTGGTGACGCGGGCGTACCCGGTTGTGCCCACCAGCTGACCAAAGAGTGGCTCAACTCTGAGCATGCCTTGCTGTCCGGCAGCATCCTGGAGGTGGATGATCCCACCTATGGAAAAATGCGCCAGATGGGTAATATCTGCTGGCTTATAGGGGACACTGATGTCACCAGTAAACAGCCGGCTCAGACCCCCAATAGAGGCTCTGGTAATAAAAAGTATGCCAACATCGAGGAGACATTGGAGCGTTGGCGAGAAAGAGCTCAGGTTAGTGGCCCTGTGGATAGTCCGCGACAGACGAAGGGCTGGCTGGAAGGAATCAAAATCCTCGACCTGACCAATGTAATTGCCGGGCCGACGATTGCCGGGACTCTGGCGCGTTTCGGCGCCGATGTCATCAGCATCGACCCACCCAAACCGGCGCTTGACCCGTGGAATACGACAGTTTTTGGCATGCAGGCGAATCAGGGTAAGAAGAGTGTTCTACTTGACCTGAAAAGCCCGCAGGGTAAAGCCGTACTCGACAGGCTGCTGCCGGAGATTGACGTGATCACCATCAATGCCAGCGATGCCCAGCTGGAAAGACTCGGGTTGTCGATCAATGCCCTACATCAGATTCATCCTGAAATAATCCTTTGCCAGTTCGATGCTTACGGTGGTCCCATGAACGGCCCCCGCAGTAATCATCCCGGTTATGACGACCTGGTACAGGCGACCACCGGAATCATGTCTCGCTTTGGCGGTGGCATGGCTACACCAGAAGAACATGCCCACTTCGGCACCATTGATGTGTTGGGTGGCTATTGTGCCGCACTGGCTATCGGTGTGGCGCTGGTGAACCGGGCAAAGGGCAATGGTGGTTCCGTTGCTCGCAGTTCACTCATTGCGGCAGGCCAGCTGATCCAAGTCCCCTTTATGTATGACTACCCAGGCCGAGCGCCATTTAACGAGCCCAGCGGTCGTGAGGTGAAGGGCTCAGATGCTCTCTATCGCTGCTATCGTGCCAGTGACGGCTGGTTCTTCCTGGCTGTAGATAAAGATCTCAAGCTCGAGGCGTTTAAGGCAGCCATAGGCTCCGCTGATATCGACTGTATTAATAACGATGCAGCCGAACAGCAACTCGAAGCCCTGTTTAGCACTCAACCGCTTGCTCATTGGCAATCGCTATTTGGCGCTGCCGATATCGGCTGTCAACCTCTAGCGACCATGGGCCAGCTGCGCGAAAACTCACTGATGAGCGAAGCGAGTGGTATTGATCTTGATGGCCCTAAGAGCGTCGCCTTTATCCGCCACGCACAACACCCTTGTGGCTATGTAGTCGACCTGATCGCTCCTAATGCGATTCGGCCAAAGCTCGCGAAAACCGTTGTGCCGGCCTCAATGCCAAAATATGGTGCACACACGGTAGAAACGCTACACCAGCTTGGCTTTTCCTCCGCCGATATTGAAGAGATGCTTACCCAGGGCGTTGCGGCCACACAATGGAGTCAGCGTTACCTACCAGACTGAAATAGGTAAGATTATATAACACAGGTTGCTCAACCGTTGTTTTGAATATTAACCCGGATATTTCATCAAGGGATCGGAATTTCTGGGTACGCTGGTTAAGCAGTTGCCGCTATCTGCCGCCGAGCTTTGGTGGTTCCAAGGCTTAAGGGAGATCGGGCCAAATGCAACGGCAGAGGGTTCAGAAAATCGATCAGCATTACCGGTGACAAAGTATCTGTGTTACAGGTCTGTCTTTAGCGTCTTTGTGAAAAATCCGGGCTAGACCAACCTTTTCTATTCAGACCGCTTGCTCTTGGAGGGCATGAGTG
>SDWN01000192.1 GCA_004195305.1 Neptunomonas sp.
CGACTGGAGTGACAGGCGCGTCTGACCGCCAGGCTGAGGGTTTATGAGACATCCGGGTTAAAGAGTGCATTTAACTATTTTTTTAATTTTTGTTGCTTTCACCGATAACCGACTAGACTGAACTGTGCAGCGCAGCATAAACCCCTTAATTGAGCGATACCGCTTTCATTTTTAAAGGAAAAGGAATCTTCCAATGACTTTAATTTCAGGACTTATCAGAAGTAGGATAGTACCGGGCCTGTTGGTCGCGCTTTGCTCATTCACCACGGCCGAAGCCACGGCGGCGGGAAGTTACAAACCCGACTCACTGCCCTCCTCCGGTGCGGATATTCACAAGACGTCAGTCTCCGGATTATCATCCGGTGCCTTTATGAGCTCCCAGCTGTACATCGCCTATTCCGATATCATGGTAGGTGCCGGTATCGTCGCCGGTGGCCCCTATCTCTGCGCGAAATCCTGGTCCTTTAGCACGCTGTTACAGAACGCCACATCCACCTGCATGAGCCCGTTAACCGTGGATATGGGGCCAAACACGCCGCGACTGGTAGCGCTGACACATTCCTTAGCAGAATCCGGGGATATAGACTCTTTAGACAACCTCAAGAACGACCGGATCTACCTTTTTAGCGGCCAGCGCGATAAGACCGTCATCACCGCTGTGGTGGATCAGACGAAGGCTTTCTTTGAGGAAATTGGCGTTCCCGCCGACGCAATCAAATACAACACCCGCGTCGATGCAGGTCATGCGCTGATCACCGATAAGGATACAGACACCTCGTGCTCGTTAACCCAAAGCCCCTATATCAATGACTGCGACTTCCAACAATCCGAACGGATACTCAATCAGCTCTACCCCGACCTGAAACCGTCTGCTCAGACACTCAGCAGTGCAATAATTGAGTTCGACCAGTCCGAGTTTCTTGACTCAGAAACGACCAGCATGAGCGACACAGGCTACGCCTATATCCCTGCAGCCTGCGAAACTGGCAGCAGCTGCCCGGTGCATGTGGTCTTTCATGGCTGCAAACAGGGCGCCAAACTGATTGGCGACAAATATTACGCCCAGACCGGCTATAACCAAATTGCCGAGTCGAACAATCTCATCATGCTGTACCCACAAGTGCAGCCCTCAGGCAGAAACCCCTTTAATCCTCAGGGGTGCTGGGATTTCTGGGGTTACTCATCTCCGAATGACTCCGACCCTGATTATTTTACCCGCAATGCTCCGCAGTTGAGCGCGGTCTACAAAATGATCGTACGCCTTACCCAACCCATCATTCAGTAACAGGGAGAACGACATGACATCGCCTCAAACGAATAAATTTATCGATCCGGACCTCTCTGAGGCAATTCAGCACTGGAAGGAGTATTCAGATCAAACCAGCCAGAACTCCGTCATGCTGATGAATTCCATGACCCCGCTCAAGGATAGCGCCCAGGTTGCCAGTGCTGTATTCGAGTTGATGCAACAGACCGACTGGCTGCAGACCGCTAAAAAAATGACCGATCCCACAGCACTGTCTACTGCCATTGATGAGCTGGGTGATATCCAGATCGCAGTGATGGGAAAGATGCTGGATGGCTACCGTGCGTTTTTGCAAACGAGCTTAGCCTCCGCAGAGCAACTGATTGAATTACCTAAAGAGACGAACTCTGCAGCGGCTCTGCTAGCCACCCTCATGGAAACAAGCCTTAACATCGTCAAACAGTATCAGCAAGATGCCAGCGATAAGGCTGCTAGTTTGAATGCGATTCAAGCAGCATACAGGGCCTGGGGTCAAAAGAGCCTACAGACCGTACAAAGCAATTAAGGTGTGGTTATTAACCCGCCGGGGCAATAGGAGACGCAAGGACGCGTCAACATAGCTCGAATACCCATGCTAGCCTTTGAAAACAAATCAATTCCACGCAACTGCAGCAGATTCCATCAGGTTAATCAACTAAAAACGCCAACGCTAACACTAACGCTGGATAAATCGGCAGTCATGCCGATTTATCGCGTCACTAGATCCAAAATATGCCTCAACTCGCCTTAGCCTCACTACGACCGGTCCAGTCCGACAAGTTACACAGGGCTCATAACAGAGCGCACTGATTTAAAAAATAACGTAAAATCACCCGCTTGATCCCTAACCAACCGCTGAACTCTGGGCGCACCTTCGTGGCAGACGTCCCCGCTTTCAGACCGGTTGTGTTGATTGCCCTGGTCTGCTGGAACGCCCCACATGATTCGTATCTCCAATATTAAGCTCCCTCTTGATCACGACGACACCGCT
This sequence comes from Neptunomonas sp., assembly GCA_004195305.1. Taxonomy (GTDB): domain Bacteria; phylum Pseudomonadota; class Gammaproteobacteria; order Pseudomonadales; family Balneatricaceae; genus Motiliproteus. The sequence continues at coordinate 2,277 of SDWN01000192.1, forward strand.
CTGGTCAGCGAAATACTCAAGCACTTAGACATTACCGCCGAGCAGTTACTGAGCTACGAGATACGCCGGCGTGGCTATGATGCCCGCAATAAAAGAAACATCTATCTGGTCTATACCCTCGACGTCAACACCTCGAACAACGCCCGGCTGCTGGAGCAGTTCGCTGACAACGGATCGGTCAAAGCCACACCTGACATGCGCTACAACTTTGTCGCCCAGGCACCTGCCGGTTTGGAAGAGCGTCCGCTGGTGATCGGCTTTGGCCCCTGCGGCTTACTAACCGCCCTGCTGTTAGCACAGATGGGCTACAAACCATTGATCATTGAGCGCGGTAAAGCGGTGCGTGAACGTACTCAGGATACCTTTGGCTTCTGGCGCGAAAAAAAGCTCAATACCGAATCCAATGTGCAATTTGGCGAAGGTGGCGCGGGTACCTTTTCTGATGGCAAACTCTCGACCCAGATCAAAGATCCCAAACAGTATGGCCGCAAGGTGTTAACCGAGTTTGTCGAAGCGGGAGCCCCGGATGAGATTCTGTACGTCAGCAAGCCGCATATCGGCACCTTCAGGCTTGTGTCGATGGTAGAAAAGATGCGCGCCAAAATCATCGAACTGGGCGGTGAGATCCGTTTCAGCGCCCGCGTCGACGACCTGCAGATCGAAAATGGCCGGGTGACCGGAATCACTCTGGCCGACGGTGAAACCCTGTACTCAAACCACATCGCCCTGGCCATTGGGCACAGCGCCCGCGATACATTCCAGATGTTGTTCGACAAAAACATCCACATGGAAGCCAAGCCATTCTCGGTCGGGTTTCGGATTGAACACCCACAAGCACTGATCGACCAGGCACGTTTTGGAAAATACGCGGGTCACCCGATCTTGGGATCGGCCGATTACAAGTTAGTACACCACTGTGAAAATGGCCGTTCGGTGTACAGTTTCTGCATGTGCCCGGGGGGCACGGTCGTCGCGGCAGCCTCCGAAGAGCACCAGGTCGTCACTAACGGCATGAGCCAGTACTCACGCCAGGAGCGCAATGCCAACAGCGCCATCGTCGTCGGCATCGATCCTTCCGATTACCCTGGCGGCCCGCTAGCTGGCATTGAGCTGCAGCGCCAACTGGAGCGAACCGCCTATCGCCTGGGGGGGGAGAATTACGACGCCCCTGCACAGAAAGTGGGTGATTTCCTCAGAGGCCAAAGCTCGGAAAACCTGGGCGCCGTGACCCCCTCCTTCAAGCCCGGAATTAAGTTAACGGACCTGTCTGCGGCCCTGCCCGATTTTTGCATTGAAGCCCTGCGCGAAGCGATCCCGGCATTTAACCGGCAGATCAAGGGCTTTGCCCAAAATGATGCCCTGCTCACCGGTGTAGAGACTCGCACCTCTTCGCCACTGGTGATCAAGCGTAATCATCAAGACCTGCAAAGCATCAACACTCTCGGGTTATACCCCGGCGGCGAAGGCGCGGGCTATGCTGGAGGTATCATGTCGGCAGCGATCGATGGGATTAAGATCGCCGAAGCGATCGCCCTGAGCATCAATGCCAAGCATCAAGAAATTCAAGAACCCTTCAAAACTAAAACAAGCGTGTGAACGAGCCAATGACCGAGCAATCCCCTCAGTGTTTTTCCGCACTAGGCCTTAATCAACCGCTGATTGATGCGTTGACCGAGCGCGGCTATACGCATCCCACGCCGATTCAGAGCGCTGCCATTCCGGTTATTCTAGCCCAGCAGGATGTCATGGCCGGGGCACAAACAGGCACGGGCAAGACGGCCGCGTTCGCGCTGCCTATCCTGCAGCAATTATGCATGACCCACTGCACCACGCAAAACCGGCGCCCGGTACGGGCCCTGGTGCTCACACCCACCCGGGAGTTGGCTCAGCAGGTCTATCAAAGCCTGGCTAACTACGGCAAACACAGCCCACTCAAAACCGCCCTGGTGTACGGGGGCGCCAGTATTAACACCCAGATTGCAGAGCTTACCGCCGGGGTCGATATTCTGGTGGCGACGCCCGGACGACTCCTGGATCTGGTCCAGCGCGGCGCTGCAGATCTGAGCAAGGTGCAGCATCTGGTGTTCGACGAGGCGGACAGAATGCTGGACATGGGCTTTATCGATGAGATAAAACGGATTCTGAAATCGATTCCTGACGAACGCCAGACCCTGCTCTTTTCCGCCACCTTCGACCAGGCCATTTTCGCGCTCAGTAAAACCCTGCTGCGCACACCCACCCTGATTGAGGTTGATGCCCGCAACACCGCCGCGATCCAGGTTGAACAGATCATCTATGCCGTCGATGCCGAACGTAAACGCGAACTGGTGTCCCACCTGATCGGGGCTAAGAACTGGAATCAGGTACTGATCTTTACCCGAACCAAGCAGAGCGCGGACTTACTGGCCAGCGAGATGGGCAAGGACGGTCTGAAGGCTCTGTCGATCCACGGCGACAAATCCCAGGGGGCGCGAGATCGCGCACTGGAACAGTTCAGACAGGGGGAGCTACGCGCCCTGGTAGCCACCGATGTGGCAGCCCGCGGACTGGATATCGATCAGCTCAAATATGTGATCAATTATGAACTGCCCTATAACGCCGAGGATTATATCCACCGCATCGGTCGCACCGGACGCGCCGGGGGCTCGGGGCTGGCCATTTCACTCTTGAGCAGCGAAGAACATTACCTGCTGGAGGAGATCGAGGTGATCCTCAACAGCAGCCTGCTGCCCCAATGGCTACCCGGCTATGAACCCGACCTCAACCGGGTGATGCCGGCGTCACGTAAAAATAGCGCCGCGGCACAGAAAAACAGGGCCAGAGCGCGCGCACTGGGAAAAAAACAGGTCAAGCACCCACGCTGACCTATGCAAAAAAGCGTTCCCACGGAAGCCCCGCAACGGGGCTCCGACTTTAACTGAACCCAGAACAAAATTAAGAGCCAAATCCAGTGCCCAGCACGCGACGTACCAGTTAACCTTTCTTAGCACCCGCAGCCTTAACGGTTTTGCTACCCACAGTTTTAGTCCTGGCCTTCTGGGTACTGACCTTATTCCGGATAATCTTGGTTTGGCTAGCTTTATTGGTGCGTCCGGGACGCGCCTGCTGGGCTAGGTTAGTAAAAATCTTTTCCCGGCTAGTAACCTCAAAGCCCCGCAGATACACTCGCTCAATCGTGGTTCCGATCAAGCGCTCGATATTGTCCAGGCTACGTTCCTCTTCACGACTGACAAAGAGATCGCCTGGCCTTTAGCTCCCGCCCGGCCTGTACGCCCGATACGGTGCACATAGTCCTCCGCCAGATAGGGCAGGTTGAAGTTCACCACATGCTCCAACCCCTGAATATCCAGACCTCGGGCGGCAACTTCTGTCGCAACCAACACCTGCACGTCACCGGCTTTAAAATCAGCGATAGCACGCCGACGCGAACCCTGGCTTTTGTCACCATGACAGAGTGCAGCGCTGATCTTTACCATTTTCAGGTTTCGCATCAGCGCATCCGCCTGGGCTTTAGTACTGGTAAACACCAGCACCTGAAACCAGTTGTGCTGTTCAATCAGGGTGATAAACAGTTCTATCTTGCGCTTTTCTTCGACCGGATAGACCACATGCTCGACAGTGTCGGCGGTAGCGTTCTGCTTAGCCACGCGAATCACTTCGTGGTTAGTCAGCAAGAATTTGGCTAACTCGTTCACCGCGGGCGAGGCAGTGGCCGAAAACAGCAGGGTCTGACGTTTTTTCGGGACCATCTGCAGCAACGCATGGACATCAGCAAGAAAGCCCATATCCAGCATCCGGTCGGCCTCATCCAGCACCACAAACTCAACCTTGGATAGATTGACGTTGCACTTCTCCAAATGCTCCAACAAGCGCCCTGGGGTGGCGACTATGATATCAACACCGGCTTTGAGCTTGCTTTGCTGGCCCGTCATCTTAACGCCGCCGTAAAGGGCAGTGACCTTGAACGGCAAAAACTGGGCAT
>SDWN01000196.1 GCA_004195305.1 Neptunomonas sp.
AGATGTGTATAAGAGACAGGGCTGTACCCCGTCGGGAAGCCGACTGGCGGCATAGTTAAGCTGTTCGAGCACCCGCGAACGGGCCCAGTACATGTCAGTACCATCTTCAAAGATGATGTAGACAAAGGAGTAACCGAAAAACGAGAAGCCACGCACCACCTTGGCCGTTGGCACCCCCAGCATCGCCGTGGTCAGCGGATAGGTGACCTGATCCTCAACCACCTGTGGTGCCTGTCCGGGAAACTCGGTAAAGACGATAACCTGGACGTCCGAGAGATCCGGAATCGCATCCAGCGGGGTCTGCTTGACCGCCCAGATACCTACGGCAATGAGGATGGCGGTGGCGATCAGGATCAGAAAACGGTTACGCAGGGAACCGCTGATAATACTGCTAATCATTGGCGCGGGCTCCTGCGGGGCTCATATCCAGGCTCAGGCTGTCCATAGAGAGATCACTCATCGACATGCCATCATCCCCAGCTGCGCCCATAGACAGATCATTCATCGACAGCTCGTCCATAGAGAGGTCACCCATCGACATAGCCGCATCCTCAGATTCAGGTTCCTGCAGCGCCTCCATCATCTTCGCCGTGGCTTCTCGAAGTTTCGATTCAGAGTCGATCAGGAACAGCGCAGAGTTCACCACCCGCTCGCCCACTTTCAAGCCGGAGCGAATTTCGACCCAGCCATCGCTGCTGTAGCCCAGCTCGACCAGGCGCGGTTCAAACTTGCCCGGAGCGCGGACCACAAACACCTGTTCACGTGTTCCCGAACGTACAATCGATTCGCTAGGCACCACGATCGCCTGGTTGCGAGCATCGGCGCCGATGGTGACGTTGACGAACATATCGGGCTTGAGCAGCCCGTCCGGGTTGTCGAACTCGATCCGTACCTTAACGGTACGGGTGCGAGCTTCGGCATAGGGGTAGATGTAGGAGACCTTGCCAATAAAGGCACGATCACCCATGCCGGTGATCGCCATCTCAGCGCTGTCCCCGACAGTGATCCAGGGCAGCTCGTACTCGTAGACATCCGCGATCAGCCACACCTTGGATAGATCAGCCAGCATATACAGCTCGGTCTTGGGCATGATGAACTGGCCTTCACGGGCACCGATATTGAGCACCACACCGTCAAAGGGTGATTCGATGCTAACCGCGCGACTGACTTTGCCTGTTTTTTGCAGAATTAGGATCTCGTGCTCCGGCATATCCAAAAACTGCAACCGCTGCCGGGAACTATCAACCAGCTCCTGGGCCCCGTCGCGGATATCCGCATAACTGCTGCCCTGCAGCGCCTTAAGGTTGTCCAGGGCTAATAGATACTCCTGCTGACTGGTGACCAGCTGCGGGGAATAGACCTGCAACAGCTCATCACCCTTACGCACCCGATCGCCAACACGCGCAGCGAACTGTTTCTCAACCCAGCCCTCAGAGCGCGGGTGGATCCGCGCCATGCGGCTCTCATCGACACTGATGCGCCCGGTCGCACGCACGCTTTTAACCAGATTACGCTGCTCGACCCGCACGGTCTTAACTCCGATATTTTGTACCATCACCGGGTCGATCTTGACCGTTCCGGCGGGCTCATCGCTGCTGCTGTCGGCATCCGAATCGGCAAAAACCGGAATGTAATCCATCCCCATTTCGTCCTGCGCCGCCACCGGCGAGGTGATCGCAGGGTTCATCGGATTACGGAAGAACAGCGGCTTCCTCTCCGCCTTAGGCTTATCGGCATAAACGGGAATGTAATCCATCCCCATCTCATCCTTGGCCGCCACCGGCGAGGTGATTGCGGGGTTCATTGGGTTGCGGTAAAACAACGGTTTGTCCGCATCCACGGCACCGGCCTCAGCCTCAGCCACCAGCGTCAGCGGATGGCCCGAAATAGTGGATTTGATGAGCGGCCAGCCTGCGCCTACCGAGACGCCTATGACCAGTGTGATGGCGGATACGATCGCAGTTTTATTCATGCCTATTACCTATGCTCGTGTAAGTCTGATTCGATGATTGCGCGGTCGATGATTGTGTAGAAAGAAGCAGGTTCGCGTCTCCGACAGCAAAGCGCAGGCTGGAGAGGGCTATCTGGCCTTCGCTAATCGCCTGCCAGTATTGGAGCTGTAACCGGTTGACCATCAACTGCGCCTGGACCAATGCAGAAAAATCGACCTTACCGACCTGATAGCCCGATAGCATCGAGGCCACAGTCTGTTTGGCCTGCGGGATCATCCCCTGACTCAGCAGATCTGCCTGCTGCTGCGACTGCTGATAGTTAGATGCGGATTGCACAATCTCGCTGCGCACCTGCAGCTGGGCACTGCGCAGCGCGGCTTTACGGCTGATCAGCTCAGCGCCTCGCTGGCCAACCTTGCGCTGCTGTTTAGAACTGGAATAAAACGGCAGCTTGATACCCAGTTGAATCGATGCCAGATCTGCACGTGAGTTACCGTTTGGTGCATCCTGTCGGTAGCCGTAGGCGACACCCAACGTCAGATCAGGTAGCAGCCCCTCGCGAGCCAACTGCTGCTTATCACGCGCAGCATCCACCATCCGTTGCCGCTGATGCAGCCATGGCCGCTGCTGCAACGCGCTGTCGATCATCGATGCCAACGAGTGCAGTTCACCGCTGAGCACCGCAGTTTCCTGGGTTAGGGTAATGGGGTGAGACTCTGGTTGGGCCAATAACGCATTAAGCTGCGCCTCGACGTTGCGGCGCTTACCTTGCAGCACTAGCTGCCGCTCCAGCTGAGCCGAGAGCTGTAACTGGGCTTGCAACGTATCCTGCTGCAACCCCTTGCCAACCCGGTAACGGCTCTGAGCAATGCGGTTAAATTCGCGCAGTCGCTGCAGGTTTTCTTCAACTACGGCCAGCGAATTGTCGATAAAGTGCAATGACCACCAGCTGCGACTGACATCGCGACGTAAACGATTGCGGGTCTCCTCCAGCTCGGCGGCAGTGGCCTTGGCTTGCTGCTCGGCTGAAGATCTGGCCAGTCGACGCTCGCTGGCCCAGGGTAGTGCCTGAGAGAACCCCACCCGAAACTGGGTCATCGCCTCCTGATCCAAGTCGAAGGTATCGGTCGGCACATTGATCATGCCGACGGTTATCACGGGGTCAGGCAAGGCACCACGCTGTTCTGGAACCTCCAGCGCCGCCTGATAACGGGCTTTTATTTCGGCCAATACCGGGCTACCTGACAGTGCAGTGCGCTGCGCCTCTGTCAACGATAACGGCTCAACAGTTGCCGCATTCACAACACCACTACTCAGACTCATCAATACAATGAATCGTAATACAACACGCATCAGGAAACTCCTGGTACACAACCGCAAGATCGACAAAAATTCAGCGTCGTAAGCGGTCTATTTCAACAACGAAAACGAAATAGCAGGTACAGCCCGAGAAAGGGCCAGGAGCAGGTTTTATAGGCGCAGAACGCAGAGGGTGTATAACAGAGAGGGGGAGATGAAATCGGTAACAGGAAGGATAGTAGCTGTAGCACAAGGACCAGCCCGGCTCGGCGGCACGCTATTCAATGCCGCAACTAACGGCTTAGCATCGTCCTGCTTGTCTTTAAGCTGTTGCCACGATGAAGATAGCAACGGTGACAGCGTGTCATCATCGTGCACGTCGATACAATCGGGTGCAGTGTCTGAGTGATGATCAGAGGCTGTTACTAAATCCATCAACTCACCGCTTGCAGGGTGCAGATCAGTCGGTTGAGGGATTGCAGCAGAAGATGCGTAAGCCACAGAGCAATGACCGTTAATCAGAAACAACGACATCAGCAGCACGAAAATATTCATGCGGCTGGTGTTACGAAGCTGTTTCTGCGGGCATTTTTTTTGCAAAATCACATCCAAAATAACTATATCGGCTCTCAGGTGTGATCTGAGAAGGGCAAGATAGTTCCAATTTTAGCGAGTGATGTCAAGAAAATTAACTTTAATAACCCGAGCCCAGCGCTTAACCTAATATATAAAAACATACCTATTTTTGATCCATGACAACTAAGGCTATGAAAATCAGGCAGACGCCCTTGCTATACCCCTGCGTTACATGTGATATTCAGCACTGATCGTAATTAAGCTCATCTATGCTGGCAGTTAGAAGCGAGTGACATTGGCAGAAAAATATAAAAAAATCACCAAACCCATCGCTTTATTGCTGGTGGTTATTTGGTCGCTGATGGGATGCCGTTCGGTTTTGTCTATGGAGATTTCTGACCCCTCTATATCTATGCCTGAACACAGCATGCACAGCACTGCTTCAAACGAAGACACCCTAGAACATAATGATTGCTGCAGTAGCGGAGCCATGGCTCCGCTTTCTGCGCCCCCCCTTTTTCCTGATAACAGCGAGCCCGTATGGGAGTTGTCACTGCTCTGGTCGTCATTATCTCCTTACGATCAGAATACCCATACGGTTCAACTGAGCGTTCCATCAAAAGAGAGTGCCTCTCCCCTTCCTGTCCCACCACCCCTTTTTATAAAAAACTGCTCGTTTCTAATCTAGCACCTGATCATCTGACGTAACCGCCTAGGGTTTGCTTTGGCAGCTCTAGACCGCGTTGTATTTAACGTTCTGGTGAGCAATGTGTATCTACATCCAGCAAAAACCCTATTACTAGCGTCCATTTTCCTACTGCTAAACAGCGGCAAGAGGCTTACATCTGGAACAAAAATGGCGCTAGAACTGAGCCTTGAGCGCGGCCTCACGCCAGGGCGGAACACCTCTTCCCGTCGATCTATATCTCCAGAACAGAAGTACCCTTCAATCCGTATCAATGAGCCAGACCAATGAAGCTAAATAGTCTTTTGCCATCTTTCGCGTTTTCCATCGCCGCGATGTCTTCGCTATCGAATGCTGACGCCCTTGATAGTCTCGGCCATATACATAGCCTCAGCTTTGCTGGCGAAGAGCAACAAACTCTATTGCTCGGAGCGCATCATGGCCTCTATAGCTACCAGCACAACAATGCCAACCTCGTGTCTAAACAAGCATTCGATGTAATGGGATTGGCTAGAGAGCCCAAAACAGGAACTGTTTTTGCCAGCGGCCATCCCCCGCAGGGAGGTAACACGGGCTTACTCCGCTCGGATGACGGCGGTAAAAATTTCACTCTTGTTTCAGAGGGGCTCGATGGCCCAGTAGACTTCCACCAACTGGCTATCAGCGCCGTTGATCCCAGACGCATCTATGGCGTACACGGCGGCCTGCAAGTCAGTAATGATGGCGGTAAGAGCTGGCGAAAAGCCGGAGCACTACCGCCAAAGTTATTAAAGCTAGCAGCATCTAACACTCAATTGAATCGACTTTATGCAGCCAGTGAACAAGGTTTTTTTGTCAGTCAAAACAGCGGCGAGACCTGGCAGAAATCACTTAGCTCTCCCGCGACAACGGTCGTGACTCATCAGGGGCGTGTATTTGCTTTCATCGTCGGCCAAGGACTTGTTGTGGCCAATGAGTCCGATATGCAGTGGCGTGAAATCTATAACGCCTTCGGCTTACAGGTACTGCTCGACTTAGCGGTCTCTGGGGACGGTCAGCGCTTGGTTGGATTAAGCCAGAAAGGGGAGCTGCTAGAAAGTCTAAACAAGGGAGAGAGCTGGAATTCGCTGCCACCCAAACCGCAACCAGTAACGACTCAGGAAATGAACGGCCGTAAGATCTACCAGGCCAACTGCCAAAGCTGCCACGGTATCGAAGCCGTGGGAGAAACCTACAGTATCGACGGGCTAACCACCGAAGGCTTTCTTTTTGCCCCCGCACTCAACGGTTCGATGCACGGCTGGCACCACACCGACGAACAATTGGTAAAGACCATCATGGACGGTTCGCCCCGTACCGCAAAGATGCCCGCCTGGAAGGGCACTCTGAGTGAAACCGACGCGCTAGACACCATCGCTTATCTGAAAACCCTCTGGGGAGAAAAACAGAAGCGTTGCCAGGGCCCTGGGCATATGGATAGAAACTGCCTACAGGGTCACTAATGACCGTATTAAATCAATCTAATCCATTAATAGAAGTAGAGGTTCATATGATCAAACAATTACTCACATTGTCAGCCGCATCAACCCTGGTGCTAGCTCTTGGAATGCCCGTTGTCGCCCTGGCATCCGAGCAGGAACACTTCCGGGAAGCCGTAGAAGAAGCGATAGGACCAATCGTGCGAGAAGATATCGCTAAGGCTCTGGAAGAAACAGAGCACTTGGTCAAAC